>JAJRBK010000018.1 GCA_028679495.1 Methanobacteriota archaeon | reverse complement strand
TTTTACACGATCTCTTACACGGTCTCAATATCGATGGACTTGTAGCAGGAACGATAGAATCCAACTACCAGATGAACCGACTTAAGGCGCTGTGTGATGAGCTGAGCTTGCAATTATGCGCACCGCTCTGGGGTAAAGGGACCGAAGGTTTACTGCGTGCGATGGCTCGATCGATGGATATTGTCATAGTCCAAGTCGCTGCGTATGGAATGGACGAGTCGTGGCTCGGTAGGAAATTAGATAATACTGCAGTCGATGCGCTAGTTGAACTTAATAAAAGATACGGCGTCCACATAATGGGGGAGGGAGGGGAGTATGAAACGCTCGTTCTTGATGCGTCCATATTCAAAAAGCGCATAGTTTTGAAGAATTACAAGAAACAGTGGTTTGGTGAACAGTATAGGGGAAAAATAGAAGTCAACGACTTCAAGCTCGTAGATAAGCAGCGATAGGAGGTCAATGAGGCTCAGGAATCATAGCAAAGGACAAGTCGTAAAGGGGATGGAGGAGCGAACGGCAGGCCTAATGAAGTACGTTTTTACTGCTCCACGATGGAAAAACACCATACCTGTTACGCTTGCCTTGTCGCTGGTTGTTGGTGCCGGCGTTTTTTTCAACTTCGGATGGAATGAGAATATTTTCGCTGGTTTGGTCCTAATTGGGGTTCCTGCAGTCATGACTGCAATCCTCACGCTTCCTATTGCACGGTTGCTTCAGGGACAAATGACCATCAACCGCTCTGCGTTGCTAGCGTTTGTCGGAACCATTATAATCAGCGTTTTTTGTGTCCTAGGCGCTTTGTTATCACTTATATTCGGCTGGCAAATAGTCATCCCTGCTTACATAATGTCGTTGGGGGCAGTATTTGCGTTTAGAGTTCTCATATTGACCGCGATTACTGCTAAAAGCTTGATTCGCAACATAATTCCTGCATCACTCCAAACAGTATTTGGGGCGCTCTTTCTTCCGCTTTTTGGAGTTACAGATTACGTGGTAAATCTAGCCGCAATTAGCATAGTTTTCACCCTAGGAGCCTTGACCTTTATCCGGTACATAGATGCGCCACTGAGAAAGTCATTCGGCGTCAGTGCAATGGATTTTATCCGTGATTACATCGCTCAGACGGTGGAAGGAGCTCCTAGAATGGAAGAATTCTTCAAAAAAATCGGAGAGTCAGTAGAGGTACCTGTTACGACGCTTTCTTTTCGATCCAACGGTGGCGATCTGAAGGCGACGTTTGTAATACCGGCCGTTCACCCCGGACCCATGGGTGAAGTGGGTGGGGGAAACCTCCCCGTTAGGATAGTCAATAATCTAGACGGGGGTCACGTGTTCGTTCCACACGGCACAGCTACCCACGATTTCAATTTAGTTTCAGCGACAGAATCGTTGAAAATCGTTGAAGCGGCGGCTCGTTCACTCGAGCAGACTCGTTATTCTTTAGAGGCATCAAAATCAATAAGAGTACAAAAAGGCGATGTGAAGCTTCTTGCTCAGAGATTTGGCAATTCAATCTTGTTCGTATCAACTCTCTCGCCAGAATCAACCGAAGACATTGAATATGGACTTGGCCTTGTCGCAAGCGCCGAGGCAAAAATATATGGAGTAGAATATGCGGCCTTAGTGGATGCGCATAATTGCACAGCCCCATTCGCCTCTTCAATGTGGGCAGGAACGAAGCACTCCTTCGATCTCATCGAAGCGATTAGGGACGCTTCGATGAAGCTTATGAAACAAGAACCACTACGAAACGGCATTAAAGTGGGAGTTTCGAGAGCGGCCCCAATCTTGAGCCGGGAAGAGGGCATGGGCGACCTAGGAATACAAGTTGCTGTCGTGGAGGTCGAAGAGCAGCGAACAGCCTACGTTCTCATTGATGCCAACAATATGGTGCCTAACCTCCGAGAGATCATCGTAAATGCTCTAAAAGTTGATCAGGTAGAAGTCATGACGACCGATAATCACGTCGTCAACGCATACACTGGTACCAATCTGCTCGGCTTTAAAGCTGACTACGGCCTACTCTTAAAGTCAATCATGCAGCTGGTAGAGGAAGCTCAGGAGAACCTCGTGCCTGTCTCAGTCGGCATGGATACTCAACTGGCGACTGGGGTATCTGTGTTTGGCTCACAGAAGACAGCTCAATTAGCGAGCACGGTGAACGCGATGATGGCGATGGGGGGTGCACTCGCCATTTCAACAATTGCCGCTTCGGTTGCTATCTCTCTCCTCCTCGTACTTCTTAACGCTTAGGCTCGCAAGGTTGAGATTGAATATATCGTGAGGCGATAACATAACAAAGAGAAGGAACTCCTACTTGTGGGTAAAATAGCATACGATCTTTGATCGTTCTCCCTGAGTTTGCACGCTGTCCACTCGTACAAATCCATAGCGCTCAAACTGCACAACTCTATCTTGTTCTGTTTCTAGACCGGGCTCTCCAATACCATTATCAACCCCATCAGGCTTCAGAACTTCGACAAGCGGCCCTTCAGGTGGCGCCCAGTGAATAATCTTTAAACCCTTAGTGATCTCGTTACCAGCATATTCAGCTTCGAGTGGCTCTTTGCTCGTAATGCGGACGTTGTAGAGATCTTTAAGCCTGATTACATCGCTAGAAGAGAATTTTAGGTCCGTTGCGCTTACACATACCTGTGAGCCAACGGCGATTCTCCGTATTAGATCAGGGTTGGATGGATGTACGGGCGCGCGCGCTACAGTAGGAGCGACACCTTGTAAGCTCATCATTTTAGGATTATGCACGAAGAAGTATCGGTTAGCAACGGGGTCGACTAGCTTTCGATTTTCAGCATAGAGGTTTTCCAAGCTGATACTAATATCTGATTCGTTGACGCCCAGCTTCAGCATAAACTGTCTTATTGCCTGTGCCATGAAGCCTCGGCGCCTGAAGGCCCGTATGGTAGGGAGCTGTGGATCGTCCCATCCACGATATACTCCCTGTTCAATCTGCTTCTTTAAAGCACTAGTCGAGAACTTGCCATACTCGTGGATGCTGATTCGCCCCCAGTGCAAGGTAAAAGGGTACGACCACTTGAAATGGTCATAGAGAAATTTTTGCCTTTGCTCGCTGTCGCGTAAATCCTTACCGCGGATTATGTGCGTGACTCCAAGCACGTGGTCTTCTATCGCAGACTCAAAGTCTAACATCGGCCATACACGGAAGGTCAACCCCAATGGATGCATTACATCGATAATCCTAAAGGCAGCCCAATCCCGCAACGCTGGGTTCCTGTGTTCAATGTCCGTCTTTATCCTTAGGACAGCCTCCTTTTCACCAAAACTTCCATCAAGCATTTTCGTCCAGAGCGTCAAGTTCTCTTTTGGAGTCCGCTGACGGTCACGGCACGCTAATCGTGCGTTCTTTAGCTCTTTAAACTGCTGTTGGGGACAAGTGCAGACGTAGGCGGCTCCTTGCTCGATTAGTTGTTCAGCATAGCGGTAATAGATCTCCACCCTGTCTGATGCTGTGACAACAGCATCAGGAGCAGCACCAAGCCACGTACAATCATCAAGGTACCAATCATAGGCCTCGAGCATCGGTCGTTTCGTCTGGGGATCCGTATCATCAAAGCGCAGAATAAAGGACCCGTCGTACCTTCTCGCATACTCCGAGTTTACAATAATCCCGCGTGCACTACCTAACGTGGCAGGCCCGTTGGGATTAGGTGCGAACCTCATCACTACACGATCGCTATGCGGTAAAGCAGGCAGATACTCCTCTTTGCGCCGCTGTGTTGAACTCATTTCTAGCAATTCAGGCGCCGTTTCTTTGATTAGTTGGTCCTGCTCGTCGACCGAGAGCGCGTTGATCTCATCGACAACCGTTCTTGCTATAGACGCTATCTCTCTCGCATGTTGTTTCAGGTCGGGGTGCTCTCCGATCGTTCCGGAAATCACCGCCTTTAATTCGGCTTTCCCGTCGTGCCTCGTCGCATTATCTAGCGCCCTTCTCCTGATGAGGTCTTTTAATCGTTCAGGATCCACGTCGTCTCCTCTTGATGGCGTACACTCAGTACGTCCTAGAGATCATGTACTCAGCTAGCTTGAGAAGCTCCTCTTTTGCCTCTGAATCGGTGAGCGATGCGATTTTTGATTTGCCTGAATCCAAGATCTCATGCGCTTTTTCCATTGCATAAGCGATTGACCCCGCGTCCTCTAAAGTCTTCACTGCCTCGTCAATCTCTCTCTCGGCCGTGAGTTCTGATAAGTTAAGTTTTACTCCGTGCCTGAGCCCGTGAATCATTATCAGGGTCATCTTTCCTTCTACTAGGTCACTTCCTCGATCTTTCCCAAGCACGTCATACGGCGTGATTAAATCAAGCACGTCATCACGAATCTGAAAGGCTATGCCCATAGCTAAGCCGAATTCCCACATCGCTTGAATCTCATCTTCAATGCCGTCTGCAAGAATGCCACCCATTGCGAGGGCGGCTGCGTAAAGCGACGCCGTCTTTTTTTGAACCATCTCAAGATATTGAGCTTCTGATATACGGCGATCATTTTCGAACGTAATATCAAGCCACTGGCCCTCACAGACGTGCAAGCAGGCCTTTGACAGAATTCGCAGACATTTCGTCACATTCTCGGGCTTGGCTAGTGTGTAGGAAAGAATCTCAAATGCTTTTGCGTAAAGGGCGTCGCCAGCGAGTATTCCTTCTGATAGCCCCCATTTTGTATGCACGGTTTCTATGGAGCGCCGTGTCTCATCAGCGTCCATAATATCATCGTGTACGAGCGTAAAATTGTGGACCAGTTCCACCGCTGCTGCAGCCGGCAATATCTGCTCTATCTCAATATTTGGTTGTAGAGCTCGGGCGCTAAGCAAAACAACGATCGGGCGAAGCCTCTTTCCGCCAGCTTCTATGAGGTACCGAGCGGCCCTGTACAGCTCCTCGGGAAACACCAGCGGAATTAACTCATCGAGCGCCCCGTCTATTAGACGTTTTTTCTCTTGCACACTAACTTTCCAATCGTGCATGCTTCTCCTTTCTTTCTTTTGTTCGACCTGATTACGGCCCGAGGATTTTAAGGCCTTTTTCAACTTAGCGCTCAATCGCCATATTCTGTCCGTTCCTCAGCAGGTGTATGTTATCTCTTAGACTGTAACCTGCTTCTTCGGCGAGTTCAACATACGAGCTCGTCATGCTTAGATCGCCATGTGTGGGGAAGATGTGATCTGGCTTTAGCATCTTAATGAACTCCCAGTGGTCTTCGCGCGCCGCGTGGCCTGATACATGGACGTTTGTATAGAGGCGTGCACCATGCATCTTAAGCTTCGTTTCGAGCGAATACCGGTTTGCCACGTTGAGAGGGGATGGTATCACCTCGGCTGAGAACACGATCTTGTCGCCTGATGTAACTTGATAAGGGGTAAGTTCACGTGCAACCCTCGTGAGCATCGCCTCTGGCTCCCCTTGATGGCCGGTTATTATCGGTAAATACTTCTCTTTTCCGTCTTGCATAACCCGCTTGAGAATTTTGTCGACCGATCTTCTATTTCCATATACTCCAACATTATCTGGAAGCTCGACAAGTCCCACGCTTTCAGCAGTCCTTAAATAGCGTTCCATGGAACGACCGAGAAGTAGCGGATGTCGATCCATCTCGTCGGCGGCTTCTACGATAGACTTCACTCGAGCTATGTGTGACGAAAAGGTGGTGACAAGCACGCCGTTTTCGAGTTCCTCAGTTCCCAAAAGAACGTCTCTGACAAGATCTTTCGCGATCTGTTCTGAAGGCGTTTTTCCGGCTACTTTTACGCGGGTACTCTCAACAATTAATGCTAAGACTCCTTCTTTGCCTAGGCTTTTGAGACGATTAAAATCGGGAGGTTTGCCAATGACGGGTGTCCTATCAAGTTTGAAATCGTTTGCATAGACGAGGGCACCTGCAGGCGTATGAAGCACAGCAAAAACGGGATCTGGTATACTGTGTGTCCCTCTCACAAATTCTACGGCAACGTCGGGAGTAATCTGGTAAATCTGCCCCGCGTCAAGCGTATAAAGAGGGTTCTCCACGCCGAACTTCTTCTCAACGCTTATCTGTTGGGCAATGAGCTCGGCTGTAAAGGGAGTTGCTATTATGGGCGCTTCATACCTATGGGCGAGCTTAGGGACCGCACCAATATGATCAAGATGCCCGTGCGTACACACTATTGCCTTGACTAATCCCTTTGATCGGCTTAGTACCGCGTCGTTAGGTATAGCTCCCATTTTGATGAGATCTATGGAATGCATCCGTTCTATTTCTGCATCCTCGTGAATAGCAATCCTATCGAGCCGAAGTCCCATATCAATAATCACGATGTCTTCGTTCACTCTGATGGCGGTCATATTGCGTCCTACCTCTTCATAACCGCCAATCGCGTTGACTTCTATTTCCACATTCTTACCTCCTCTCCTGAGGTCTCATCAAATTGAACCCTCGTAACTGGAGCGTCTGCGCTGTTTCGCCGGTAATAATTAAGGGGGTGCTCCTCAGATCATCTAGTTCCGTGCTGCCTGTCAAGAACATAGCGACTTTCAATTCTTCAACGACGGAGCTTATTTCATTTATCACATGCACAGAACCGTTTAATGCAGGTTTCAGTAGTGGGAGCCCGATACCGCAAAGCGATGCGCCTAGTGCTATAGACTTCGCTACTTGGAGCCCATTCCTAATTCCGCCCGTTGCGATGATGGGCAGGCTTGATGCTTCTAATATTGAAACGGCCGTCGGTATACCCCAACTTTCGTACAACGTTCCAAGCCTTTCTAGGGTCGGATCATTAGACGCGCGGAATGCCTCAACCTTTGCCCAGCTCGTGCCGCCAGCTCCCCCTACGTCAATTGCCGATACGCCCGCTTTTTTGAGTCTCACAGCAACTTCCCGTGAGATTCCTGCGCCCGTCTCTTTAGCAATTATTGGCACGCGAACTGATTTGCTAACTGATTCTATCGCTTCGAGGCATCCTTCGGCGTCAGTATTGCCTTCTGGTTGTATTGCCTCCTGCAAAAAGTTGAGGTGAATCGCAAGTGCATTAGCGTCGACCATCTCAATTAAACGCTCAACAACCTCTAGCTCATACTCCTTGATCTGGAGCGCTCCGATGTTCGCGACGACGAAAGCATGGGGGGCTCGCTCTCTAACGATGCTAAAAGATTCGATTAATTTAGGATTCTCAATCGCCGCCCGCTGGCTCCCCACTCCTATACCTATGCCAAGCTGCTCAGCGGCTTCTGCAAGTGCAGCGTTTACTCTTGTCGTCTCCGGGTGCCCCCCTGTCATCCCAGCGATAAATACCGGGTTGCTAAAATGGTTTCCAAGAAACGTTGCTGTCGTGTCAAGCGTCGATTTTGAAACCTCGGGAAGCGCATTATGAACAAAACGAATATCACTGAAGCCAGTTTTCCCTGACTCAACGTCTTCCTCGGTGCAGAGTGTTAGGTGTTCTATCTTCCTGTTCGTTATCATTTTTATTCAGCTGATATCGTTGTACCTAGATCGTTGCCTGCGGCCAAGAATCTAGCGATGTTTCCCTCCTTGGTCGCGTCGAATATTTGTGACGATATTCCCAGTTTGGCTAGATCAATAAGCTCAGAGACTTTGTGTAGCATGCCTCCAGTTACGTCTATATTGCCTGAACCAGTGATTCCCGCACGGTACCTCTCAAAATCAGTAGGAGTGAGATGGCGTATCGTTTTCCCTTCGTAGATAATACCGTCGACGTCCGTACCCATGCCTGTCTTTTGAGGCCGCATTATGCGTGCAAGATGGGTTACTAATTGATCGCCTGAGAGGATGCTGAAACGTCGAGATCTATCCATCACGACGTCGCCGTGAATGACTGGAATGACGTTGTTTTCAAGCATAAGTTGTAGGGCAACCAGATTAAACTCCACTATCTTGCCGTGGTCAACAATAACGTGGTCTAGTGGGTGTATCGGCAGTGCAGGCACGTTTTTAGACTGTAATTCATCTATGAATATTGTATTCAGCAAGCATACTGCTGCATGAGTTTTCCATATTCCTTGTGCGCTAAAGCCCTCAGATAAGTATTTAATAGCTTGCGGGTGCCCAAAGGAGCCGGCACCGTGGACGAGCATAAGTTTTGAGACCCTCGTGTTGGCTATTTGCTGGGCTACCATACACATATTCGCTTCATTAATCGTTGTCTCCCTTGCTTTGTCTGTTAAGACAGAGCCGCCAATCTTGAGTAAAATCATACGTGGCACGATCTCTTTACTCGACACGCAAGCCTGCATTGCTAAATGCAGTTATAAATACTTGAGCGCCTTCTCGTGCTAATGCTTCCGCAATCGCATTAACGTTGCCCTCTCGTGCTATGGCGAACATGCACCCCCCTCGCCCGGCACCCGTCATTTTGGCTCCTAAAGCTCCCTCATCTCTTGCTCTATAAATCAGCTTATCTAGCATTATATCGCCGACGCCTATTGATTCGAGAAGCCCTTGATTTATGTTCATAAGCTCGCCTACGTTGTTGATGTCTCCTCCAATCAGTTTACGCTCTCCTAGACGCGTGATATCCCCTATCGTAGACATTATGTTATTGATGATCTCCGGATAATCACGTTTCATTCGTGCTACAGAGTTGATAACGTCACCCGTTGACCTCGTAATACCGGTCGCTCCGATGATAATAGGTACGTCAGGATGCATTAGGTGCGATGTCTTCGTGCCTTCAATGAAAACCACGCCTCCTGTTGCTGAGACGAACGTGTCGGCGGGACTTGCTCTACCCTGAATGGCATGCTCGACTTGGTGACCCATACCCGCGATTTCCTGGTCTCGCAGCCCTATCCCAAGGCACTCACTTAAGGCTTTGATTGTAGAGACTGTCACTGCAGCCGAGGAACCTAAGCCTTGGCTGGGTGGTAATTCAGATTTGATGGTAATTTCTGCACCAAAATCATTTTTAGTACGCTTTTTGAAGGTTTGTACTGCCTGGCATATATACCTAAACTCCGTGCTATGACAGTTTTGGATCTTACCCATAGCGCTTACTGTTATTTCTCCCGAAGCTAGAAGCTTGACTGAAGTAAACACGCGTCTTTCTACTGCGCATGCTATCGCGGGCTGTCCATAGACAACAGCATGTTCTCCGAACAAGTAGACTTTACCGGGTGCAGAACAGGTGATCATTTGATGTATAGTTGCTGTGACTTGACCCTTGACGCTCTGATTAGGCCATGATAACGCCCGCATATCCTACAACTGCCATCGGATCGCCACAGGTTTCAGCACTCGTCGAATAATTGACAAGCTCCCCTTGCTCTGCACCCCTATACTTGGCAAATTCCATAGCAACAGCGATGGGACCAAAACCGCATACCGAGGTTGAACGCGACCGCTTCAGGAACTCCGATGCATCTAGTTTTAAAATGGGCTCCATTACCCAACGGTCCTTCTGTCGGGCGACTTGATCCGGCTCGTAGTGGGTAAAGTCACTGGATGCAATCAATATGAAATCTTCATCGGCTACATGCTGAAGAGTGTCAGAGACTTGTGATATCGATTCAGGGCCTTGTAGTCCCATCGTGATAGGAACTATTGTGAAGTCATCAAATAAGTATTGCAAGAAAGGCACTTGGAGTTCTATTGCGTTATCCTCTTTGTTTGCTTTATTGTTCACGTCAATGTCAAGCTTTTCGATAATAGCAGTGTTTACATCAACCTTTCCAAGAGGAGTACGCCACGGTTCATCTGATACCGAGACTATGGGATAATAGTGATTCGGACCAACGATCACGTAAGTATTTACTTTGGGGAGCATCGAATAAACTTTGCCTGCAGTAAGGCCTGAGCACGCATATCCTGCGTGGGGCACAATGGCAGCTTTAAAATCGCGCTGTGGCACCCTCGCAACAAAGCTCTGTAGGAGCGCTCTTAGCGCGCGCGCGTCACTCGGATACCATGAGCCTGCTTTTGCAGGTTCTCTCATCAAATCCCTTCCTATATCTCGATTTCAAAATCGTTAACTGTATACTCGAACTGTCGCTCACGGAGCTTCGCGATCTCCTTAGCAAGCAGCCAGTAGATAAGTGCTAAAGCTCTTCGGCCTTTATTGTTCGTTGGGATCACGATATCAATGTGCATCGTCATGTTGTTGGTATCACACATGGCAATTACCGGGACCCCCACATCTACCGCTTCCTTTACCGCCTGTGCGTCTCCTATAGGATCGGTGACAACAACCACATCAGGCTCCACAAAGTCTCTATATTCCGGATTTGTCAGGGTGCCGGGTATAAAACGCCCGACGAGCGATTTTGCTCCTATGACCTTTGCAAACATTGTTGCCGGGAATTGACCATATTGTCGCGCTGATACTACAAGGGTTCGCGTCGGGTCAAACTTGCTTAAAAACTTAGCGGCAATTTTGACCCGCTCGTCGGTGGCTTTCACATCAAGCACGTAGAGCCCATCTGCTCTAACGCGGTAGATGAAACGCTTCATGTCCTCGGTTTTCTGTTGGGTTCCTATGTGCACGCCCGCTGCGAGGTATTCATCTATAGGTATAAGTGATTCGTATTCTGTGGACTCTTCCATTAATTCACCTCTTAACTCGGTTTTTTCACCATTCTGGAGTTTGATCCTTCATAGAGCTCCTGCTCGATTCGAAGAAGTTCGTTTATTTTTGACGTATTTTCGCTGCCCTTCACGCCAAGCTTGATGAAGGGGGTTGATAGGGCGACAGCTAGGTGAGACGGTGAAATCTCACACGTCGTCGAATTATGCGTCAACATTACACAGCTGAGAGCATGACCTTGTGCATCTGTGAACAGTCTAAAAACGTTTGAGATCGTCTTTGTAGGGGCGATCAGCGCTACGTCAACACCTTCACCAGCATTCTGCTCTTTGGCATCGGCCAAGGTGTTGTCGCGTGGCGAGCTACACGCTACAAGACATCTCGTATGCAACGTGTCACGAAGCTGCGCCAAGTAGCTTTGGTCAGCCTCGATGAATGGGATTTGGACGTAGTAGAGGTCGTACCGATCGACTAAATCGAATACGTGCCTTAACCAATTCCTGTTCACGCCGCCCGACTGAGCCTCGTTGTAATAGCGTGGCGTGTACTGGGTGGATGCAAAATCAACCCCCAATTTAATGTCGAACCCAAAGTTATCGCCTACAGCTTGAACGATCGACGTCAAGCGGCTTAAGACATCCGCGTCGCTTACTCCTCTTGGCATATTTAACTTACTGAACTCTCGGTAGATGCTTACTGATGAGGCGATCCCTGCAGAAAACGAACTTGCACCTACGGGGACTACAAGATAATCAGCAGCTGCGGCAAAAATGTTCAAGAGAGGGCACGGCATAGCGTTTGCAAAGAGGCCCCCTAAATAACGGTATAACGGCATCTCAAGCGACGCAGCTGCTGCGTTGGCAATCGCGACTGAGAAGACCATACTTATGCTTGGCAGAGCGAAGACATCTTGGAGCGCGTCATCAATATCTGCCTGCTGATTTGCGTCTCGACCGATTAGTGTTCCTATCTCTTCTCTCGCACTTTTGGTTGCATCCCTTGGAGCAGGAAATGAACAGCGGCCGTAACCGCTGGTAGTAACTACCTCAGTTTCTACCGCGTCACCTCCTTTTGCGTCAAGCATTGTTGTGACTGATACAGCCTCGATCGCATTCATTTAGGCAATCCTCGTCGTTTTATGGTTATCGGAATAATCCCCTTATGCAGCTCTTCTAATGCTATGTCTATCGGATCTGTGGTGTTAGACTCAATAAGGGTCGGTGCACCCATCGAAATTTGTAGAGCTCGCGCACCGACAATTCTGGCCCTCTCATAACGAGTAAGCTCTTTAGTAGTTTCTTTCAACGACTTTCCTCCTTTTGCGGGCCTATATGGGGTTGCTGAGATTCGAACTCAGGTTACGGCGTCCCGAACGCCGTAGGATATCCAGGCTACCCCACAACCCCTTATCATTGATAGGGAGCAAAAATATCAACAAGCTCTTTATGTGTCAGCAGCATCCTACGGCAGCAGTACCGCCGGATGCCTAAGTCATCAAGCACTGTTTTTGGGTTCTCCCCCGAGCTTGTTCGCTCTTTGTACTCGTCCCAGTGCTTCGAAATGACTGCCCCGCAAGTGAAACATCTGACTGGTATCATCTTGTATCCTGGGAATTATCGATAAGATTTTTGCCGCCGCGCTCGTGCGCCTCTCCCGCCAAATTTTTTGGGCTCTTTTTGTCTATAGTCATTTACTAGGAGGGTCCGGTCGTACTTGAGAAACAGATCTTTCATGTCTAGACTATTTGTCCAGTCGATTAACCCGCGGGCAATCGCCGTTCGCGCTGCATCAGCCTGCCCCATCATACCACCACCACGAACATTGACCGCTATGTCGAGTTGGTGTGCTACGTCGCCGGCGAGGTCCAATGGCTCTTGGATCTTTTCCCTGACAAGCGCTGGTTCAACCACATTAAGGAGCCTCTTATTGATTCTCACACTTCCTTTTCCCTCTTTGAAGGTTGCTCGTGCAATCGAGGTTTTACGTTTGCCGCTTGAATTGATCGTTTTAACCATCGATGTTCCCCCGCTCCTTTGCTCCAAGTTGTTGGGCAATCTTTCGTAACTCGATCATTTTGATGGTGCTCAATCGAGATTTATGGGCGTGTTCCAGTGTCTCAGCTTCAGCATCGGAAAACTGAGTGGGCACTCCCATATACACACGCAGCTTTGCTAAAGCCGCTCTGCCTCTTGCCTTTTTGTAAGGCAGCATGCCTCTAATCGTTCGTCGTAAAATCATGTCTGCTCGTTTTGGGTAATACGGGCCCTTTTCTTTCGAGCCTTTTGATCTCATCACTTGATACTTGGATAGTGAAGTCTCCGGCAATCCTGAGACGATCGCCTTTTCTGCGTTTATAATGCTAATCTCTTCGCCTAATAATAGTCTGTGAGCAACGGTGCTCGCTAGACGCCCTACTACTAACCCGGTAGCATCGATGACTGTCATATACCCCCTCATCGTATGATCTTTATGTTGCTGCCGCTCGGCATGGTATCCATCATTTTGCTAAACGTTTCAATCTTTCCTGACGCAGCAAGTATCTTGACTCTTGCTGTTTCGCTAAAACTGAGCGCTGCAATGCAAATCGGATGATCAATTGAACCGGTCCCGAGCACTTTGCCAGGAACGACTACGACGTCATCCGAGCTCGTCGATCGATTGAGTCGACTCAGGTTTACCTCAGCATGGTTATTCGAAGGTGCTTCCAGTCTTCGAGCGAGTTCTTTCCATATAGCAGCCTGATGCTCGCGCGCTGATTGTCTAAATACGCGTATAAGCTCTATCAGCTCTGGATTAGTCTTCTCTGTTTTTTTCCTTGCCATTCGCATCTCCTTTTGAACATTCTGATTGTAAAATGCGGGGGGTGCGATTTGAACGCACGAACTCCTATGAGACTAGGCCCTCAACCTAGCGCCTTTGACCTGGCTTGGCAACCCCCGCCTATGCAAACGTTTCGACAAAATTAGCCAACTCGTTAGCTCTCTTACTCATAGATTCGACTGATGCTGTTAGAAGATACTTACAGCTCATTGATCCATCGGACTCTGCGTAAAATACGAAGGAATGGGGGTCACCGGTTACACTAAGAGCGCCCGACTCACAAGCCTCTACACATAGGCTGCATAACGTGCATTGAAGCTCGTCTGTTAAACGCACTACACCGCCCTCGTCCTTTATTATCTGCTTAGGGCACGCTTCGACGCATTCTTTGCATCCATTGCAGTCTTTAACTGAGAACTTGGGTAAGTGCTTGTAACTCGCAGCAATAGCCGATTGAAACTTTGTATGATCTTTAGCGCTTCCCTTTCGTGCGATAGCCTCGAGCATTAACTCTTGATCCTTAAAGAGTTTTATTATTGGGATATCGCCGTCCGCCGGAATTACCTCTGGATCAGATGAAGCCAAATCACGTGAATAAACTGTCACAGGTCCCTTAACGTTTAAGGTCAAGGAGACTTGACACTGAAAGCACCCTTCGCCGTTGCACGAACAAGATGAAGCAGGAACATAGTTCCCGCCACCTGTTAACGGTAGCAGCCCTAGCCGAAGCGCCAACATCTCATCGAAGAGCACAGAAGTGTTATTATAGAAGTTCACTTCATCGATCGACATTGATTCAACGTCTGCTATCATGCTGCGTCGCATGCTATTAACAAACGCTGGTGTCGTTTCAGAAATGATAAAGCGAACTTGTCTGTCTGTCAGTTCTAAAAATTCAAGATCCATATTGTACCAAAACTTTAGATCCTCCGGCCTCGTCGCCCGCCAGGCGATCGCGTACCGTCGTGAGGAATCGGAGTTACATCCTCTATTCTTCCTATTTTTAAACCTGCTCGTGAAAGTGCCCTGATCGCAGCTTGTGCTCCAGGACCTGGGCTTCGCTGCCCGTTCCCGCCTGGTGCTCTCACCTTGACATGGACACCAATCACACCTTTATCCAACGCTTGTTCAGCTGCGCTTGTAGCGAGCTGCATAGCGGCGTACGGAGAGCTCTCGTTGCGGTCCTGCTTGACCACCATGCCGCCCGATGATTTTGCCACGGTCTCTGCACCGCTCAAGTCTGTGATAGTGATTATAGTGTTATTGAAAGACGCAAAAATATGTGCAACTCCCCATCGTTTATCGGCCATACTAGCTCACTCTCCAGCGCTCACTTGCTTTTCTCCAGCAATTTCGCGAAGCGCTGATCCTTCATAGAAGTCAACGAGCTCTTGCTCGCTTGTAGGGAGAACATAGCTTGGAATGGTTATTCTCCTGCCATTTACAGCGATATGCCCGTGTACGATCAATTGACGCGCATGCCGCATCGAGTTGGCGAAACCTCGCTTTTGCACCTGGGTTTGCAGTCGTCTATCCATCAAGTCCTCAATTCCAAGCGTGAGTATATCGTCGAGCGTCGAGTCATAACCAATAAGACCTATCCGTTTTAGACGATTCAGAAACTTCTCTGATTCGTACTTCGCGTGTTCGCCGCGCTCACCGATCTCTTGGCTATCGAAAAGGAGCTTTCGTGCCTCGCGTCGATACTTTCTCAGAGTCGTAGCGGCCTTCCAGATCTCCCGTTTATTCTTCAAGCCGTACTTCTTCACGAGCTCAGCCTCCTCGCTGATCCTTGCTCCCTGCCATGGGTGACTCGGCGTATCAAACGTCTTTCTACTTTTGCCAGGGTATCCCATATTTCACACCTTTTTCCTTTACCTTTTCTTTCGTTGCACGCCGACAGTTGCTCCCCGCCGCCCGGTCGATTTAGTTCTCTGGCCTCGGACTTTATGTCCTCTCTCGTGTCGGATACCTTTGTAGCTTCGTGTCTTTTTCATTCGGTTGAGGTCTTCTCGGAGGGCCAACTCTACCTGCGATCCGAGCAGGTGCTCATCCTGTCCGGTGGCAAAGCTCTTCTTGTGGTTGAACATCCATGGTGGAACGTTGCTAGTGAATTGAGCAACCGATTCGCGCAGGCCTTCTATCTGCTCGTCATTTAGGTAGCCCATGGTAGAAGTGGGGTCAACACCTGCAGATCGAGCTAAAATACGTGCTGTCCTAATCCCGACTCCTTTTAATCCAGTGAGCGCATACTGGGTGGCTTTCTTGCCATCTAAATCAGTCTGCGCGATCCTTACAATATACTTGATTTCGTCGTCTTCTCGTCCCTTTTCAGCGGTAGGCACATTAATACCTCTCGTATGTGGCTTTTTAACCTATCATTGTATTTATAACTAGGCACACGTGATTATAACTGGCAAACCCTCGAACAGCGCACCGTTTTTGGCGTGTCAATCGCAGAGAAGCGCTGGGGGTGGGATTTGAACCCACGAGTCCCGAAGGGACACTGGTTTAGCAAACCAGCGCCGTAGACCAAGCTTGGCTACCCCAACTATGGAGTGTGGGCTCGCAGAAAAGTCGACATATGAGCGCTTGCCAGAGCTCGCAGTTCATTCTCCATCCCGCACCCCTTCGAGCGTCATACGTCCGCGATAGGTTTGCTCCCTTCCGGGCCTGAACCGGTGCTCACGGCAAGGATATACCATTAATTCTCCAATTAATAGCATAAAGCCGCTAACCCCGAAGGACGGAATCTCATCGTCTGAAATGCAAGATGATCAAACTATCAAAATGCCTTCTCTCTGCTTCGCTCCCCACGTGTCGGCGTTTTTGGGCTACAGATGACGCCGAACCATCCGAGCTAGCCCACTCAGCTTAAGTACGGTGGCGATCCTCTATAAAATTATCGTTGATGCTTTACCGTGGCAGGAGAGCATGATTACTGGATCCTGAGCGCTGAATTTTAGGCAACAACCGCAAGCGCTACCCCTTGATGACCCCCATAGGAACAAGACGAGCAACAACTTTAGAAATGCCAAGCGCAGACACTACGCTTATTACCTCGTCTATTGGCTTGTACGCCTCAGGGGCCTCTTCAGGAACCGCGGAGAGGTCATCCGTCTTGAGAGTGATGTGTTTTTGACGCAAACTTTCAGTGACACCTTTCCACGTCAACTGGCGTTTTGCAGCCTTTCGGCTCATTACTCGTCCCGCTCCATGACACGTTGAACCGAACGTAGTCTGCATCGCCTTCGTTGTGCCACATAAAACGTAGGAAGCAGTTCCCATACTTCCAGGAATGAGCACAGGCTGTGCAACCCCATAGCTTTCATCCTTCTCAAACGCACGCGTGGCTCCTTTGCGGTGAACGTAGACTTCCTTCCGTTCACCATCGATATGGTGTGTTTCTAACTTCGCGATATTATGTGCAACGTCGTAAACGAGACCAGCGCCCGTGCTAAACTCACGCTCGATGACATCACGCACTCGATACGACATAATTTGCCTATTTGCCCAAGCATAGTTTGCCGCTGCGGCCATAGCGCTAAAGTAAGATCTTCCATCACGTGAATCAGCTGGAACACAAGCGAGTTGCCTATCTGGGAGTCTTATAGCGTATTTTTGACTCGCCTTTTGGAACAGCTTCAGATAATCCGTGCAGATTTGATGGCCCGCTCCTCGAGAGCCTGAATGTAACATGATGCATACTTGGCCTGGCCGTAAGCCAAATACGCTAGCCTCCCTCTCTTCATATATTTGATCGACGAATTGAATTTCAAGGAAATGGTTGCCACTTCCTAGGCTCCCGAGCTGAGGCATCCCCCTCTTTTTAGCTAGCGGACTTACGTTCGAGACATCAGCACCGTCGAAACAACCATTGCTTTCACAGTGTTTTAAATCGCCAGCATCTCCGTAACCGCTATCCACAGCCCACTTTGCGCCACGGAGGAACACCTGGTCAAGCTCTTTTTCAGAGAATCGAAGACTTCCTTTTGATCCAAGTCCTGCAGGAACGGATTCGTACAGCTTTGTCGTTAGGGTTTGAATCTCTTGTTCTATCTCTTCCTTGGTTAGTGTTGTAGCTAGGAGACGAGTTCCGCAGTTGATATCAAATCCCACCCCTCCTGGTGATACGATGCCTTCTGTCGCGTCAAAAGCAGCAACGCCGCCGATAGGAAATCCGTACCCAGTGTGCACGTCAGGCATTGCGAGCGACCACTTTACGATGCCAGGAAGCGTTGCAACGTTAGCTACTTGTTGTATCGCTGCTGGTTCGAGGAACCTCATGAGGGCGTCAGAGAGGAAGATGCGACCTGGGACACGCATGCCCAGTGTCTCGTCTTTTGCTATCTCCCAGGTGTAATCATCTTTTCTTACGAGCCTTTCATTTATCATTTAATCTCCTAAACATCAAGTGTCACCTGCGCTTGGAAATACGCGTTCTTTGTCACTTTAAGCTCATGATAGGTGACTGCTTTTACCTCCTCCTTCAGCCGATGTTTGCTTGGATCGATTTTAGCGCCAAGGCATTCTGCATGCAGCGAGAAACCGGTGGTTGTTACTCTGCAACTCCGAACGGCGAATAAATCGACTTCAAAGATAACAAGAAGCTCTGAAAGCCAGTCGTACAGCAAATCCTCGTACGTGTCTGAGGTTAACGTGATTACACGAGAGTCTTCGCAAGCTACGTCGTCAAGGCAAATCATGATACTTTCAAGCGCCTCAGCAGCGTGCTCAAACAGTTCTCCTACGTTGTTTCCATACGCCCTGAAGGCCACGTCTGCTGTATGCTCAAGAAACTCATATTTTCGCATGTAGTTAGCTATTTGATATGAATCACCTATTAATATACATTAACCAATTGAGGCGCAGCAATGAGGCCATTTGTCATAATTAACTCAGCTATGAGTGCTGACGGCAAGATCTCAACGACGTTGAGAAAACAAGTAAGAATATCAGGTCCGAACGATCTCAAACGCGTCGACACCTTGCGAGCCCATTCAGACGCTGTTATGGTAGGGATAGGGACAGTCATAGCTGACGACCCAAAGCTTACCATAAAATCTGACGCGCTTAAAGCGATGCGAACAAGACAAGGCAAGCCCTCTGATCCTTTGCGGATCGTGGTCGATAGCAGTGCGAGGACGCCTCTTAGCGCGTCGGTGCTCGGAGCGCACACACTCATCGCGGTGTCACAAAAAGCGCCACAACACGCGGTGAAGGCACTTTCTGAAAAGGCCGAAGTATTCGTGGCAGGAGAACACGTGGTCGATCTCGTGGCGCTTCTCTCACATCTCAAACAAAGAGGTGTTGACTCACTTATGGTAGAGGGAGGCGCTAGGCTTAACTTCGCTCTGCTCGATTTAGGACTGGTTGATGAGATCTACACCTATGTAGGAAACATAGTGATCGGAGGTCATACAGCTCCGACGCTAGTCGACGGTGTCGGGTTCACCGCTGACTTCATAACGCTTGATTTAAAAGAGCTATGTCGGATGGACGATGGGTTACTTATAAAATGGCGGGTTAAGGGGCGCACTTAAACGTTCTCGACGCTGCGGACTTATTTTTACACCTCTCTAACGGTTCTTTCAACCGCTGTGTCGACGGTAGCCCTATCTTGTAGGATTCTAATGCTTACTACACCGCCAACAGCGATGTTTAAGTAATAGGTGACCATTCGCCACGCCAAAATGAAGATGCCGAGTATTGATGTATCCACGAACCCTGAATAGATCGTTGCCGTGACTACCTCGGCTATGCCGCTGTTGCCTGGGGTAAGGGGGATCATAGCAATCATCATGAGGAAGGGTTGAGCAGAAAACGATGCCAAGATCCACGGTTGAGATCCAAGACCGACAAGAATTAAAGAAGCTATGGAAAACTGGAGAAGCCAAAAGAGTACAGTAAAAAAGAACCCTCGAGCCAAAGCTCGTTTCTCTTCTCTCAAGTATACCTTCGAGCTATTGTGAAAAACGTCAATTTCTTGCAGCGCTTTTTGCAACGAACGCTCAGCTTTTTCAGGGCCCCTCACTTTGACGAATAGCCATCGGGCCCTCCGGACGACTGATTTTACCTTTTTCGGCTTTGCCATGACATACAGCAGGATAAAAAAGAGCAAGCCGAACATCACAGCGGCGATGCCAAAAAGGGTTATATATCCTGGGCTGAGTTGCACGTATTGAACAAGTAAGAGGAATCCGACAGGTGCAGCGATGCCCAGAAAAAGTGCGTCAAGCATCCTCTCGCCAAGGACTACCGCTGATGCATCTCCAGCAGACAAGTCAAACTCCCGAAGAAGCTGTATCCTCGTCACCTCGCCACCTGCGTGTCCGGGCGTTATCGATGCAGCAAATAGGTTTGACAAGACAATTTCGACAGATCTTCTAAACGGAACTCTTCCTCCAATAGCCTCTGCCATCACCTTCATGCGTGCTCCCCATACAAGCCAGGAGCAAAACTGAAAGATCAGCGCACCTGCCAAAAACGCGGGATGAATCTGTATCAAACTGCTCAGCTGGCCAGGCGTAATCGTGTACGCAAGCAATATGAGTATGGAGACGATGCTAAAGATCAGTGAAATTGCGAGCCACTTTCGCAAGCTTTTCATTTTGAACCTCGATCCCTATCAGATTTCAGATCTGACGACCGCTCCCCACTCGCAGTTGCGTGCTGTAAGGTGCTGCCCCAGTGCTACAGCTCCGCATACGGTCATCAAGCATGTATATCCAAGTAAGCCGAATATAATCTTCACGACTTCTTTCAGGTTCGCGCTTTCCTCTCTTATACTCTTCAGGTAGAGTGGGATAAAAGGGATCAGCAGATAGGAAAAAAAGGGGACTGTCACCGAGCCCAACCACGTGCCCTTCTTCAAGAAGGACATGTGTGCACCCCATATAGGTCTGAAGTACTTTCGAATCCCTTCTAAAGCCCCTCGAAACCATCGAACTCTCTGTTTGTATAAGTCATGCACACGGGTGGGTGCTTGCTCCCCCACCCGTGTTTTTGCCAGTGTTACGTGGTTACCTGATAAGTAAATCCGCTGGCTCATGTCTAGGTCCTCGCAGGAAGATCGCTCATCGAAAGTCGTTTTGCTTAGAAGATCTGCTTTTGAAAGGCCTATTGCCCCATTGAATTGCATAAATCCCTTTGACCAGTTAAACAAGCGATAGATGTCACAAAAGAAGTCGTATTCTACTGCAATAATCTTGCTCAGCGTGTTCACTTTGTTTGTAATATATCGACATCCGCTCGCAAGAACTGCACCGTCTTCACGTAAAGCACGAACACACTTGATGATGAAGTCTTCATCAGGCCTGCTATCAACATCAAATAACGCAATCAAATCAGCATCTTCCAGTATGCTTAGGGCATCATTGATAGCGCCTGCTCGCCGACCTCTATTCTCTAATCGTATCACCATGCGAAAGTGAGGGGGGAAGAGTCTGTTCAGCGAGCTGTAATCCGTGCCGTCGCTGTCCACAATATAATAGGCTTCAAAATCGATATCAGTGCAATCAAGCGCAGCTAAGCTTTCGATCGATCTTGCTATTAGAGCGACTGGTTCGAATGGTGCAACTGGAACTACCGCACAAACCTTCATTTAAATGAGAATTTCACTCACTTATATTAAATCCTCGTTCTTGAGGTGTTCAGTTAAGACACGGTGGGCGCATCAATAGCGGCTTTATAAACGTTAACGATCTCTCGCGAGACGATCTTCCAATCGTAGTGTCGTTCGACTCGCCGCCGACCATCTCTTCCCATAGCTCTCGCTGTTTTTGGATCATCAAGCACTTCCAGAATAGCGCTTGCAAGCTGAAGCGGATCTCGAGGTTGCACCAGCATCCCGCCGTCACCCACGACGTCTAACACGCCCGGAATCCTTGAAGCAATCACCGGCGTTTCAGAGGCCATCGCCTCAAGCAAGACGACGCCGAAAGCTTCGAGTCGAGTAAACGAAGGAAGCACGAGAACAGTCGACGTACGATAAAGTCGAAGAAGAGCCTGCCGCGAGATATGACCACAAAATTTAATTCGGTCACCTAGGCCTTTAGCAAGAGCTTTGAGTCGTTCTTCATCTTCCCCTCTTCCAACAATCACAAACGTGGCATCATGCTGCTGAGCTAACACGAGCTTAGCTGCTTCGATAAGGTAGTCAATTCCTTTGACAGCGCTTAGCCGCCCAACGAATAGCACTTTTTTTGTTTCTCGTTCTCCACATACTTCGCTCGCTGAGTTGTCGAACGCTTCGAGCCCAATACCGTTTGGTATGACTGTGTAAGGATAATCGCGCAGCACTTGTGAAGTCCTAGCGTATGATTCAGCCGTCGCAATTATCCGTTGTACGCTGTTCATGATGCTGGATAGGTACAGTTTCATATTGATGTGCTTAATGCCCTTTTTTGCTATGTTTGGAATCTTTAAGGACGCGATCTTGTCAGGCAGCTCAAGGTCACAGTGATATGTAAGCACGTGAGGAAGCTGTGGGAGGCCTTTTATCGCTCCGTAAGACATGAAGGGGGGTGGGTAATGTGAGTGTATCACGTCCGCCTTAAACGGAGAAAGACGCCGACGGAGAAACCACGTGTAAGGAATGTACGGAAGATCGAGGGCCGGAAGCCTAAAAACGGACAAGCCATCTAAGGCTTGAAAGGGCGGTGACTTCGGAGCTTGAGCACACACAACAAGAACATCGTGCCCCATGTCCAGCAAGTTTTGTGAAAGCTCAAGTACGTGGGTCTCAACCCCACCGATATGCGGGTAAAAGTAAGAAGACGCTTGTAGTATCTTCACGCGTACTCCATACAAGCTCCAAGTTTATGTGTTCGATAGGTTGTCGCGCATCCTCTTCTTTTTTGTGAGCTCGAAGGTATTTGCTGAGACGTCGCCTGCAGTGATACCAACTTTTAACTAACATGATAAAGCATTAGTTGCTATGCTTTTTAGGGCCGAGGTCACGGTAAGGCTGAAAAGTGGAATATTAGATCCAGAAGCGACAACCATACGCAAAGCTCTTCAGCACCTTGGATATGATTGCCATTCAATCAAGCAAGCAGCCGTTTATGAGCTTGAGTTTCGGGCGGACTCCTCTGATAACGCTATCGATCTTGCAACAAAAATGAGTCAGCAACTGCTAGCGAATCCTATCATACACGACTATGAGATTAAGCTGATAAACGGCAAAGCAGGAAGCTGAATGAAAATAGCTATTATTCAGTTTGGCGGCAGCAATTGTGATTTAGACGTGTATAAGGCTTTGAATACCTTAGGGGTAACGCCGCAGCTCGTCTGGTATAAGGAAACCCTCGGAGATTTCGACGGCGTCGTCATCCCAGGCGGTTTTTCGTACGGTGACTACTTGAGAGCGGGAGCAATAGCGGCTAGAACAGAGATCATGCAGTCTGTACGAGAGATGGCATCTGACGGCAAACCGGTCTTGGGCATATGTAATGGGGCGCAAATTCTTTCAGAATCACAGCTTGTGCCTGGCACCTTTACCTTAAACGAGTACCCCAAATTTGTCTGTAAATGGGTGAGACTAAGAAAAATCAGCACGTGTCTCTTCGTAAAACATGTGCAAGAGCTTATCGATATACCAATAGCACATAAAGAAGGTCGGTATGTAGCGCCACCTGAGCAACTTCAGGAGCTCTATGAAAATGAGCAAATTGTGTTCAAGTATGTCGACGCTGCTGGAAGCACGACATTGGCTGCTAACCCGAACGGTTCGATCGATAACATTGCAGGAATCGCGAATTTGGATAAAAACGTACTTGCTATGATGCCGCATCCCGAAAGGGCTTCTGACCGGCTTTTAGGTTCAACTGACGGAAGAGCCATATTTCAATCTATGATAGAGTACATTGCAGCTCTTTGAAGCTCTTCTCTATCGTTCGTCACTTCTGCATTAATTATTGGCTTACCAGCGGTGTCCACCACCACTCGTTATCCTTGTACCAATGAATTGTCTGCTCTAAGCCCTCGTCGAATGCTATCTCTGGTCTCCAGCCTAAAGCCTGAATCTTCGAGCAATTTACCGAGTACCTATAATCGTGGCCGGGTCGGTCAACTGTAAACCTCATCAGAGTAGATGGCTTCCCAAGTAGCTGCAGTATTGCCTTCGTGATCTCTAAGTTGCTTCTTTCGTTTCCTGCACCGATGTTGTATATCTCCCCGTTCTTGCCTTTCCGGCGAATGAGATCAATAGCGTTACAGTTATCACGAACATGAACCCAATCACGCACGTTATTGCCGCGACCATAAATGGTGAGCGGACGGTTTCTAATCGCGCTCGTCACAAAGTGAGGTATGAGCTTCTCTGGATGCTGATAGGGTCCGTAGTTATTGGAGCTTCGGGTGATAGCGCAAGGAAGACCGTACGTCTTCACATAAGATAATACGAGTAAATCTGCGCCTGCTTTGCTTGCGGCATAGGGGCTAGATGGATTTAAAGGATCTGTCTCTTTAAAGGAGCCCTCTTTGATGCTCCCGTACACTTCGTCCGTGGATACTTGGATGTACTGTTTAACTTGATGCTCTTTTACAGCCTCAAGGAGGACTTGGGTCCCTCCAATATCTGTCTGAACGAATGCCTGCGCGTCAACAATTGACCGGTCGACGTGCGTTTCGGCGGCAAAGTTGATAACACTTTCACAGTCGCGCACCGATCGGTCTACAACCCGTTTTTCACAAATATCGCCTTTAATAAATTCGATATCTGCTGTGACACCTTTCAAGTTATTAACGTTGCCTGCGTACGTCAGCTTATCAAGTACGATAATCTCTGCTGATGGGTATTCACTCAAAACATAGCGAACAAAATTGCTTCCAATGAAGCCGGCACCGCCAGTGATCAACAATCTCATGGGTCTTTACCGAGCTTTGGCGTATCTAAAACGGTCGATACCTGATAAACGTGCTAGCTTAAGACCGTTTTCATGAGAGCTCGTTGCATCAAATTTGAGAATCGCGGACTTGCTCAGTAGCAATGTATACAGCATCCACCTAGCGACCTCGATAACCTCAGATTATACGATAATATATAATACAAAATAATACCTGCCGTGTCAGAAACACATATATTTATGAAGCTCATCGTATCCAGCGAGCGTGTTGAGGAAAAAGAGCGTGTGATGAGCTTTGTCCTGATAAGTATTGCTCCGGTAGTGTAGCACGGCCAATCATGTTGGCCTTTCGAGCTTTGTTAAGCGAAGTGAGCCAACGACTCGGGTTCAAATCCCGACCGGAGCATCTTTTTGTTTGCTAAGTTGGGTTTTTCATGCCATCGTTCTTTTAAGCGTCTGTTCTAAAAGGTGTAAGACTTAAGTAGCTCGTAACCGTTTTGTTATACTATGGAACGAAGCCCGTATAGGAAATGGAATCAACAGTTGTGGCGAGACGCGCTGCGCGAGCTGTATGACTGTACGAGCGAACGTTTAAGCGAACGTTTAATAATCTGTTCGAGCGGTGTTTTGTCGTTTGGGACGCTCCGGTTAGGCAGGGTGTTTTGATATCGAATCGGATGCGTCAATTGTGAGCATACTGAGGGGCCTGCATAAAACAGCTTTTATAACATCGCGTGTTATTTAAAGGTGAAGCGGAGGTAGCCAAGCCAGGTCAAAGGCGCAGGACTTAAGGGACTACAGTTTAAGACATCCTGTTGCGAAGGCATTCGTGGGTTCGAATCCCTCCCTCCGCATGGTTCTTTGCCAGCTTTGGCTAACGAATTTTAAAGCAATTATAACGATTCAATAAGAGCCCTCACCGCAGTGACGATCTCGAAAGCATTTGCTCCCCAGTGAACGATATAGCCTTTCTGTCCGCAAAGCTCCGTGGGTCCAACTCTGGCAGATTTGCAGCATTTTATGATGAAAGGCTCGTGAGGCTGCACTGATTTTGTCGGACACATGTCAACATGGTCAAATTGCACTCCCTCAAACCGCTCCTCAAAAACTTGTCTCGAGATGTCGCATCCGAGCAAAACGTTCTCCTGCTCAACGTTTACATCACGTTCGTTAAGGTGGTTTGATCCGAGGTCAGACGCGGAGCACGGGTAAATTGTTGCATTGCGCAAGCTGCGCAGGTCGTGAACGATAGGCTTGAACGATATACACAAGTCTCCAAAAACGCCAGCATTGTCAAGCTTTTCTATAAGGCCAATAAGATATGCTGGCTCGGGGGGGATTACGTCGAAGACCTCTATTTTAATGACGCTGCTTAGATCTGGTTCGTAGATAAACGTCCAATGAAGGTCAAAGCCCTGGAAAACAACTGCTTTTACAGAACCTTTACATAATCGATGCGCTTTTTGGATGAGCTTGCCTCTGTTAAAAATATCGACCTTGCGCTTGTGTACCATTGTTTTGTCAAAGCCTGCGATTTCACTAACGCTTGTAATCGTTCTTAAGAGCCCCCGCCCCTTGGATTTGATTTCATACACCGCCGCCTCCCCTCGTTGAAAGACTACTAGGTAGCGCGATGAAAAATAGATCTGTTCGCCGATCTCGGGCGCTAAGGCGCTGTCTACACTCTCTCTAACACCGACGAGTCGGCAGTGATCTGGAAAGATCATACTATCCTTCTATGATACGAACAATTTCGTGAGCGACGTCAGCCGTTGAACTTTTTCCGCCAAGATCGGGGGTCATAATGCCATTTTTTAGCGTTTGCCTAACCGAAGCGTCTATCAATGCTGCCTTATCGTACTGACCGCTCCATTCAAGTAACATCTTAGCACTTAGTATGGCACCGATGGGGTTTGCTCTTCCCGTTCCCGCAAGATCTGGTGCAGATCCGTGTATTGGTTCGAAAACAGCAAAATCAGGCCCGATGTTAGCACTTGGACAAAGACCAAGGCTTCCAACGAGTGCAGCAGCCTCATCAGAGAGAATATCACCAAATAAATTTGACGTCAGGATACAACTGAACTTATCTGGGTGTTTGATCAGGTTATATGCAGCTGCATCAACATACATCTCATTGTAACGAACGCCATGCTTCTGCAAAACACGCGCACAGACGTCTCGAAAGAGCACATCGGATTTTAGTACATTCGCCTTGTGAACGATTGTTACCATCTCTACGCCCTCTAAGGCACTCGCGAACGTTGCTAGCCGCTCAGTGTTCGACCGCGTTATCACGCGCTCTGTCACCGCTCGATCAGGCGAGAGCTCCTCCTTCCCGAAGTACAGCCCTTCCAAATTCTCTCTTATCATAATAAGATCTAATCCATACGGAGTTAAGGCGTAAGATGTGAACGGTCTAAGGTTTGCAAAGAGGTCAAACGCTTTTCTCAAACGCACAACGACACTATGACCTGGAACGCTCGTCACAGCACCAGCGAGCATACAATCGGCTTGTTTAATTAGCTCAATGTCCTCCTCGGTTATCGGCAGGCCTTCTCGCATCCACTTGGCATAGCCGATTTCGACCGTTATGAACTCTACGTCTTCGAGCAGTAGCTCTAGCACGTCAATACATGGAGGCACTACCTCTTTTCCAATCCCGTCTCCCTCAGCTACAGCAATTTTCATTAGACTCGACCAAGTGACCCATCTGAGAAATAATGAGGCGGATCAACTATAACGTTTGAACGGGGTTTTTCCTTCTATGTTCGATGAGACCGCCATCTTCGAGGATTCTCTGCAAGAAAGGCGGGAGTTTCACACCTTGAACGGCGCTATCGCGCGTTTTAACAGATCCCTGAGATAAATCGACTTCTATTTCATCTCCGTTCTCAACTAAATCGACTACATCAGCTTGGATTATGGGCAAGCCGACGTTGATGGCGTTTCGAAAGAAAATTCGGGCAAATGATCTGGCGACGACGCAGCCTATCTTTGCGTACTTAAGCGCGAGCACCGCTTGCTCCCTAGACGATCCACATCCAAAGTTTTTGCCTGCTACTATAACATCTCCTTCCTGCGGTGAGAACGTTGGGTCAATGCCTTCCATTGCGTGTTGCGCGAAGACGTTAACGTCCGTCGTCCTCAGGTATTTACCTGGTATAATGACATCGGTGTCTACGTCATCGCCGTACTTCCAGACCCTTCCTCTTATAATCATCATATTCAAGTTGAAGATCTAACGATATAAAGTATGCAGCAAGCAGATGTATCGCCGCTTCGAGGTATCTAAGAAGCACAGACAACGTTTAAATAGGGTTTACACAAGTGTGAGCATTATATGTCGCTAGCTCTATCTTTGCAAGAGCAGTACTTAGTGAATCAAAAGGTCGCTCTTCTCACGCACAAGGTCAGGCACCGCGCGCGTCAAATCGAGCAAGAAATCGATCAAAATATATGGGACCTTAACGTTGAAAAACTAACAGAGGACGAGTTTAAAGCCACTCTCATAGTGCGTGAGCCTATGCTTTCTATTGACGCGGGGGACGTGGTTTCCTATACTGGTGTTCCACGTAACTTCACGATAAGAAGCCCGTCGCTCGAATATTTGTTAGACGCGATTGAGCAGATCTTAACGGAGCAAATTGACGAGATCATAGAATCTCAAGGAGCTTAATTTAGCGTACAACATTTACCGGGTTTTGCTCACAGCTTACGAGGATCAGTGATTTCGCCTGTTAGAGCAGTAGCCGCAGCAGTCGCTGGAGATGCAAGATATATCACCCCATCTGCACCCATTCTGCCCTTAAAATTCCTATTGGCAGTCGAGAGGCACGTCTCTCCACGTCCCAAAACGCCGTTATGAGCCCCAAGGCAGGGTCCACAACCCGGACTGCACACCGTTGCCCCCGCTTCAACCAGTGTCTCAAGCACCTCTTCTCGGATTGAAGTTAACAAAACCCTCTTCGAGGCTGGAACGACGATTGTTCTGCAGCTCACTTGCTCACCGTCTAAAATACGCGCGGCAACAAGGAGGTCTTCGAACCGGCCATTCGTACACGAGCCAAGGAAGACTTGATCTATGGGGATACCCTCTATCTCATCAACGTTTTTCACGTTATCTACGCGATGAGGACATGCGACTTGAGGGGCTAAATCCCGCGTTGTAAGGCTTAGCTCGGCAACGTACGAAGCGTTTCCGTCTGCGTAGCACGGCGTGTAGCTCTGTTGTGGCGAAACTTCATTCAGGTATTCAAAGGTTTTATCGTCAGGGGGAATAATAGCTGCCTTCGCGCCGACTTCGATTGCCATGTTGCTCATCGTGAGCCGTCCCTCGATCGATAACGCATCTATTGTTGTGCCATAAAATTCGAGCGCTTGATACGAAGCGCCATCGGCCCCCATGGCTCCTGCTATCTTTAGGATCACGTCTTTCGCAGCCACCTGGCGCGGAAGCTTGCCATTCACAGTGATCTTCACTGTTTCAGGTACTTTAAGCCACAGCGTTCCCGTTGCAAATACTTCTGCAATCTCAGTTGCCCCCACTCCTGTCGCAAACGCTCCTAACGCGCCGTACGTGCATGAATGCGAATCTGCGCCCACGATCAACGTTCCAGGAAGGCTAAGCCCTTGTTCAACCATTACTTGATGGCAGATACCCTCCCCAATATCGAACAAATGGGTCAACTCCTGATCCCGTGCCCACGACCGAATGGTTGCTTGAAGCGTTGCGGCTCTTTCTGTGCTTGCAGGGGCGATATGATCAAAAACGATCGCAACTTTGTCTGAGTCCCAAACGTGCTCGGCGCCCATTGCTTCAAATGCTTTGACCCCAAGCACGCTCGTGCCGTCATGAGCCATTGCCATATCAACTCGGGCAAGCACAAACTCATTTGCCCGCGCTTTCGTTTCAGACGCTCGTGTCAATATCTTCTCGCTGATCGTTTGCGAAGCACTCACGGTATGCGACACCATGTAATAGTCTCACGGTCCAGATTTAAGAAGCTATCGTGTGTTGAATAGCCCGCACAATCGTAGTGTCGATGTTACCAGCATGCCTGGTCAAAGACTACTCGCCCTCCCTTTCACCGCTTCCATCAAGGTCAATAATCTTTAAGGCGGATATGTACGACATGATACGCTTAATAGAGGATGTATGTATACGTTCGAAGATTTTTCTAGGGCGTCCAAAGCAAAGGTCCCGCAGATAGAAGTGTGTGACGTCACGCTTCGGGATGGAGAACAGGCACCTGGTGTTGTGTTCGGAGTCGAAGAAAAGATCGAGATAGCGACAAAGCTCGATGCCGTTGGCGTTGAAATGATTGAGGCGGGATTTCCCGTCGTCTCGGCAAAGGAAAAAGCAATCGTCAAAAAGATCGCCAATTTGGGGCTAGGGACCAAGGTATGTTGTCTTGCGCGAGCTATTCTTCATGACATAGATGAAGCACTTGACTGCGATGTTGATGCAGTCGGGTTGTTTATGGCGACTTCTGATTTGCACCTCAAACATAAATATCACCGCAGTTTCGATGAGATGCTTGAATGTGCTCTCTCAACGCTCGAGTACGCCAAAGAACACGGGCTCATCGTGCGCTTCGCTGCTGAAGACGCAACGCGCACCGATATTGAGGTATTAAAACGCTTTTTTAAACAAGGCGAGGACCACGGAGCTGACTATCTTAGTATCGCAGATACAGTCGGCGCGCTAAGACCGTCCACGTGTCATCGTTTAGTGACGGAGATAAAAAAAGTCGTCGACGTCCCCCTTTGCATCCACTGCCACAACGATCTTGGAATGGCTGTCGCAAACACCGTGACGGCGGCAGAGGCGGGGGTATTTCAGCTGCATACGACGGTCAACGGGATAGGTGAAAGGGTAGGCAATACGCCACTTGAGGAGCTGCTCGTTGCCCTGTATGTGCAATTCGGCATCGATGCCTACGATATATCGAGGTTAATGGATCTGTCAAAGACCGTCGAACGTAACTCGCGACTTCGCTTGCCTAAAAACAAGCCAGTCGTCGGTTTGAACGCGTTCTCTCACGAGTCCGGGATACATGTCGCGGCCGTTCTGGAAAAACCTGAGACATACGAGCTGTTCGCACCTGAACTCGTCGGTAATAAGAGACGAATCGTTATCGGCAAACACACGGGAAGAAAGGCGCTTCAATATGTTATCGCCCAGTTGGGATATCGACCCACGCGCGACGAGCTATGTCAGATACTCGACGATGTGAAACGCGTTTGTGAGACGAAGAAGTCTGTCTCAGAGCAGGAACTCGAAGAAATTATAAGGGGCGTGATGTACAACTAGTCCTGTCGATCTTCACGACAAGCGGCGTATTTTTTGCATATGCCTTTGATCACTACGACTATTATCCCAGTTGTGCTGTTCACCATCCGAAGGAGGTCACTTAATGCAGCTTCGGTGCAACTCTGTGCGTCCACCTCTTTGTACAAGACGCCATAATTACGGCATAATGCGCTAATCAAATCCGATGCTTCGGGCGTTGGCTGCCCGCCTGTAATGGCCGAAACCCTATTTTCAAGCACAAACACTTTGACGCTTTGCCTGAACAAAATCGCGCTTAACAGCGCTTCGATCCCACCATGTAGAAAAGCGTAGTCACCGAGCACTGCAACTCCTTCCTGTTCGAATCCAGTGGCCACCCCTATCGCTGACCCGAGGGAATAAGCCACATCAAGCAGCTCAAGCGGCGAATTCGCCGTTTTTATGACACAACCCAGATCTCCGGCCACCATTGTCTCGAACTTTTCGAGAGCGTAATAGAACGGCAAAAAGGGGCAATCTTGACAAATAGAGGCTGCGTGGCCCCTGCTTTCTAAAGTCTCTACGTCTGGTTTTGCGCCGATAAAATCAGCTTCAACATAGTTAAGCGCTCGTTCAACATCTTCGTGCTGTAGCGCTCCGGTGCGAGGTACGTGTCCAGAAAATTTCCCCAATACCTTGCCACGTATCGCCTCCTCAATAATTGGTGCACCCTCTTCGATGACGATGACTTTCTGGTGCTCTTCTAAAAACGTCGCAATACGGCGTTCACATAGCGGGTTAGTCAGGCCAAGTTTCAAATGTGCAATGTTGTCCGCTTCATCGATAGTTTCCTCAACGAGAACGGAAGCATACCCCGCCGATATGATGCCAACGGCACCCGCACCGTGCCCTTCGTTAAGGGTCGTCGTCTCGGCAAATTTCATCAGCTGCGGGTAGGTATTTTTGAGATGATATTGGTGTCTCCCGAGGAATGTAAGCTTCCAGTTATCTTTCTGAAAACGCACGCCCGAAACTCGTTCGACTGACGATCGTTCAAGCGCCCCTCCCATTTTTAAGAGCCTGCTAGTTACTCTCGCTATGACAGGGACCGATTGTTGTTCAGATACTTTGAAACCTTCAATAATGCTGTCGTACATGTTTTGAACGCCGTTAGGCTCGAGCACAGGAATCTCTGCCATCTTACCATAGTAACGAGAGTCTTGCTCATTTTGCGATGCCTGTGCTCCTGGGTCGTCTCCTGCTATTATTATAAGCCCTGCTCCTATACCTTGAGTCGCCGCGGTAATTAGGGAATCGGACGCTACGTTCAATCCAACGTGCTTCGAAATGAACGCAGATCGGGTGCCCGTTGCTGTCGCTCCGAGCGCGATGTCAAGGCCGACTTTTTCGTTTATAGCAGCCCTCCAAATCGGCCTTAACCTGTTGATCATATCTGTAACAGGAAAACCAACAACGCCTGTAGCGACTCCTACGCCAGCGTCGAGTAACCCATATACGATCGCGGTGAGCCCGTCTGTTTCAAACATCTTTGTGCGGAATTAAGTCACATCCTGTGCAAGCTGCGCACATTGTTTCTGCAAAATCAGCGCGTAGTCCATGTTTATCCAATATCTCTCTCTCCTTTCTTGCGAGACGAAGCAAGCGTTCTGCTGATGGTCTGCGCATCTCCGTCTGTTCTGCTCGTAACGGATGTTCTACGACGGCACGTAAGCTAGAGATCACTCCGAGACGTGCAAGCTTTTCCATGCCTGCTATTACGGTCTCATCTGACTCACCGAGGCCGATCAGAATATTCGTGAATACGTGATTCTTACCGAAGAGCTGCACGGCGTCAGAGAGTGCTGCGCAAATAGCGTCAATTGACAAACCTGGACAGACCCTTTTGAAGATCCTTCTGTCTACGGTCTCAACGTTATACTTGATTTCAGTTGCCCCTGCCTCTTTCAAGAGCCTGTTAGAATCAGCGGTCGGATAGACTTCCACACCAATTGGCACGTTAAAGCGCCTAACAGCTCGAACAACTTGAGCAATGCGCTTTACTTCTTCTTCTGCGGATTCTTCTACTCCTGTCGTGAGCGATATAGCTTTAAGTTGTGATCGTAGCGCCGGCGTGCGTTCAATCTCTTCAATGATCTTTATTACGTCATTTGTGCTCTTAATGTGGCCTCCTAAAAGCGGCACGGGACAATACTTGCAATCAAAAATGCATCTCTCGCTTACGGTAATAAACGCCTGCTCAGGACAATGCGCAAGTGCATCTTCGAGGTAACCCCTAATGATCTCTCGCTCACCCTCCCGTATCACCACTTCGTCGCCCTCAAGCGTTGCTTTGTACCGTGACCCATGTTTGACTCCAAGACGCACCCTATGGTTGCCGAACCTAAAGAAGAACGATTTTAATCCAGCACCAGGACCTGAAGCAGGCGTCGTTACCCTACCTAATAAACGCTCATCTATGTCGACGCCGCCCTCCGCGATAAGCAGCGCTTTGATTTCAGCACTCATGACGATAGAAACTCCCAGATGCAGAACTCACGCAGTTACCACATAATTATGAGCGTTTATATGTGGTCAATCTTTGTATAGGTGCTCACCTCCGATGTCGATTTGTCTTCGCTTGTGGTTGCGCACAAACAAGAAGAAGCGATCGCAACGTTTTTATCTTCTTAACCGTAAGGAGCACCGGTTATTATGGCAGAAATTCCACTCGCTGTAGTTGGGAGAATAATGAAAGTTGCGGGAGCTGAGCGAGCGAACCGCGAAGCAGTGAAAGTGATTGCGGAGAAAGCGGAGGACTATGGTGGAAAGATTGCAGGAGAAGCAGTTATGCTTACCGCTCTCGCTGATAGAAAAACAATAATCGCTCACGACATCAAACTTGCAGCAGAACGAATAAACCGACGCTAATACCTATTTATGTGCGTAGAGCCGGATCACAATCGCAAGACGTTTCGCTCTAGTGCATCGAGCATCGCTTCTTGGTGGCCTTCATCTATCGGCCAAAGCTATCACCGTAGGCCACTGTCCCGACGTTTCAAGTTCGTTTAAGATGCAGTCAACGAAAGACTATGCGGTAGCCGGGATTTGAACCCGAGTTAAAGGCTTGGGAAGCCTTTGTGCTGCCACTACACCACTACCGCACGTAAAGCATCTTACATTCGCCATTACTTAAGCATAAATGTTGTCACCTTGCATTTGCGTCCAATTAGACTGAACACAAGAGATTTAAAGGCGAATGCTGATCTGGAATTGGGGGTTTTATGTCGAACGATCTCAGAACACCGATCGTCGCAGTACTAGGACACGTTGATCACGGCAAAACTACGCTGCTTGATAAGATTCGTGGCACTACCGTTGCCGAAAGAGAACCAGGCTTAATTACCCAGCACATAGGCGCAACGGAGGTTCCGCTGGAGGTCATATCAAAGCTCTGCGGATCGCTGCTCACAGACGTCCGCATTCCAGGCCTTCTATTTATCGATACCCCGGGGCACCATGCTTTCACCACACTTCGAGCCCGTGGTGGCGCTCTTGCGGACATCGCTATACTGGTTGTGGACGTGAACGAAGGCTTTCAGCCACAGACGACAGAAAGCTTGAACATCTTAAAACAATACAAAACGCCCTTTATTGTTGCGGCCAACAAGATCGACAAAATCCACGGATGGCTCGCGCATAACAACATGATGTTTACTGAGAGCTTTCA
>JAJRBK010000148.1 GCA_028679495.1 Methanobacteriota archaeon | reverse complement strand
TCACGCTTGTCGACAACAACACCACGAGGTACGCCAACTACGGGGCCAGCTTTACCGGCGTGCTCGCGAACGCCACCGCCGAGAACAGCACGACACACTACTTTCAGCTCACTAACGTCAGCGAGGAAAAGGCGAACGACCTCCTAAAGAGCAGGAGCATCGACGCCCTCGTCATCATTCCCGAGAACTTCTCAAGCGGGTTCCTCACCATGGTCAACAACACGACGCGGGCTGCCATCACATCATCGGTGGGCCAGCAGACGATCGCTAGCAACGCCAATCCCTCCCCTGTGTTCGACCCTCAGCTCGGGGTTTTTGTCACTCCCACTCCCTCGGTCAGCATGGCCGGGGCCAACGTGAAGCTGCCCGAGGCAGGGAACACAACTGCCACGCTTATAATTGAAGGTGATACTGGTTTTGTAAATTTTGCCACCTCGCAAGCTCTTGTCACCGCCATCTTTGATAACTTCAAGAACAGTGTACAAGCGAGCGCCACAGCACAAGCTGCGCCTGGAACAGGCAACAGCACGTTCGCAGATAATCTCCCCGTTCAGACGCGCTCTATCGCTGGGACACAGTCATTTTCACTGTTCGATTACATGGTGCCGGGGCTCATCGTCTTCGCCTTATTATTACAAGTCGCCCTTGTTACCGCTTCTCTCGTAAAAGACGTCGAAACAGGATTACTGGACCGGCTGAAGCTCTCGAGAGTGAAGGCATTTGATCTCCTCTTTGGGACGTTCATCACGTGGACGTTAATTACAGTAGTGCAGGTCCTCCTCCTTATCGGGTTTGCCATAGCGCTCGGATACAAGTACCAGGGTGATTTCGGTACACTCGGTCTTGCTATACTGATAGGTATAATCGCCGCGATGGCCTCCATTGCTCTCGCATTGATACTCAGCTCTTTCGCAAACACCGAACATCAAGCGATGGGCGTGAGCATGATGCTCTCGACGCCGATCGGCTTTCTGGCGGGGGCGTTCATCCCCCTACCGCGACAAGAGATCGGCGAATTTGCAGGCCGTACCTACGTGCTGTACGACATCCTCCCGTGGACCCACGCCATCAACGCCCTTCGATCCGTGCTCACCTACGGCAGTGGGCTGAGCGCGGACGTCGTCTTCGAGATGACGTGGCTCATCGTCTTGACGGCGATACTGTTTGTCGCAGGTGTCGTGACGTACTCGCGCGTCCGGCTACGAGCCAAGAAGTAAGGAAAAGCATGAGGGCGGAGTATGATGTCATCGTCGTGGGAGCGGGACCCGCAGGCTCGACGGCGGCACGAATCGCTGCAAAGGAGTGCGACGTGCTGCTGGTCGAGAAACGACAGGAGATAGGAGAGCCGGTGCGATGTGCAGAAGGGGTTCCGCTTGTAAAAACGCCTAGCGTCTTTCACGAATCATTCGCACACTACGTGAAGCCTGACCCGAAATGGATCGCGAGTGAAGTACGTGCGTTCCGATGTATCACCCCTGATGGCACCGCTGTCACCATATCGGGGGAGATGCTCGGTGTAGAAGAACCTCTTGGTCTTGTTCTCGAGCGTAAGCTCTTCGATCGACAGCTCGCTAAGGACGCGGCACGAGCAGGGGTTGACGTTGTAACGCATACCCGCGCGACGGGCCTCATAAGGGACGACAGCGTGGTACGGGGCGTCCGGTTCAAGCGGCGTGGCGACGAGTTCGAGGTTCACTCAAAGTTGACCATCGGCGCAGATGGCGTCGAGTCACAGGTCGGTCGGTGGGGGGGTATCAATACGACTCTACGGCTCAAGGACATCGAAACGTGTGCCCAGTACCACGCAGCAAACGTTGAGATGCCAGACGATACGCTTGATTTTTATTTTGGCTCTGAGGCGCCAAGCGGGTACGCGTGGGCATTTCCCAAAGGAGACGGGTCGGCGAACATCGGCTTGGGGGTGCTTGGAACCAAAGCAGACGCTAAAAAGCCCATAGAGTACCTTAAAGACTTTATGAAACGTCACTTTCCGGATGGTCAGCCGCTCGAACTTATGGTGGGGGGCGCGCCAGTAAGCGAGGGGCTCGCAACGATCGTGCGTGATGGACTGATGCTTGTGGGCGATGCAGCACGTCACACGCAACCGGTGACGGGTGGCGGCGTTATCCCTGCGCTCGAAGGAGGAACGATAGCTGGAACCGTTGCGTGCAAGGCTGTACGGCAAAATGATGTGTCAACACACGTGCTCCGCGAGTATGAAACCGCGTGGAATGCGCGGTTTGGGAAATCAAATAAAAGGAGTTACAAAATCAAAGAAGCCATCATCAACTTGTCTGATGAGGAGCTGAACAGGATCGGACGAGTTTTTTGCGATGTACGACCTGAGGAGCTCAACGTGAGGGGTCTTACGAAGCGCTTATTAAAGCGGGATCCCCGACTCATGTTGATGCTACGTCACCTGCTCTGATTGCTCAGACGAACGAACGATTACAAACACACTGCAGGAATTCTAAAACAGAGAACTAAGGATTTTGCTGCGCTATTCGGAGGCTTCTTTATAAGCACCACCCTTTAGCGCAGACGTGCCACATGAAGTGGGCCAAGTGAGGGAAATATGCCCGTTTCTAGGCTTTTGGGCACAGATATCACTGAAAAACCAATAAAATAACGAAAAAATACAAGATATCAAACGAAATAAGTATTTATACACGTAGCGCACGTGTGAGGTAGCGTGCCGGTGATTTAGTGCATAGATCCTCAGCTCTCGGCGTAGGGTTCTTACTCCTCTTCTCTTTCGTAGTTCTAACGGTGCCGGCAAGCGCAGCATCTCTCACCGTCGGTCCCTCTGAACAATATAAGACGATCACTGAAGCAGTGAATGCCGCCCAACCCGGCGATACGATTACTATTGGCCCCGGCACGTATACTGAAAACGTTATAGTGGCGAAGTCACTTACCATCACAGCCCTGCGTGCAGACAGTCCCCCAACTATAAAAGCCGCAGATCAGAACAAGGATGTTTTTAGGGTGCAAGGGAGGGATGTCCATATAGCGGGCCTAACGATCACAGGCGCAAGTAACGCTTCGGGCGTGCATATCGATCACACGTCGGGGTGTGTGGTTACTACTATCCTCTCCTACAGCAACGAGCGGGCGGTCTACCTAGAAGGAGCAACGAATAGCGAGGTGCGTGACAGCAACCTTGCCGGTAACGGTTATGGGGTGTACTGTGATGGCGCATCGCACAACATCATATCAGGTAATGTTGCGACAAATGAGCGAGGGACAAAGGACGCGTTGGGTGACGGCCTCTACTTGTTTTATTCAAATGGGAATACGATCACGGACAACAATTGCAGCGCTAATCACATTTTCGGTATCTCTCTGTTTAAGTCATCCGATAACACGATTTCCAAAAACGTGATACGCTCAAACGAGCAGATTGGCGTGCGTCTTCGGGACTCAGACAATAACACGCTGACCTACAATACCATCAGCAGTAATGGCCAGCCGGGAAAGGAGTTGGATTATCCTCCTGCTGCCCCATCGTTCGGACAGCTCGGCATCCTGTTAGCGTCAAATAATACACGTGTTTATCTCAACGACTTTGTCAATCAGTCCATTCCAGTGAGCGACGGTCAGAGTGCGTTGTGGAGCTCTCCTGAGAAGCTGACGTACACGTACAACGACGTTACACACCAGGGCTACATGGGCAATCATTACTCAGATTACGAAGGCAGTGATATAAGCGGCACAGGGATCGGTAGCACACCTTCCGCATACGGAGATACATACCCGCTCATACGACCGTTTGAAAGCTACGAACCGATAGGCACTCATAGCCTCGCTACATTGCCTGCACGCGCTACGACGTCACCTGCACAAGATACGCCTTCGTCTGTTGCAGCAGTCAGCGTGGTAACGGGCTTACCTATGGAAAGGCTTGTTTCTGGAATGCTAGGGTTTAGCATCGGAACTGCACTTATTGCGATAATTGTGATAGCGTACGTTGTTATGCACTCACGTAGTAAGCCGGACTAATGAATGAGGATACTAAACACATGCCGAGGACACTACAGTGTTTGAGCTGTAAGCATTATCATGGTGGCTGCCACGGATTTCCTGATGGAATCCCCCGCGCGATATTTTTTAGCGAATTTATTCACACAAAAGAGTATCCAGGGGACCACGGCTACCGCTACGATCGCGTTGAGAAGTGAAATTGCAGCACCCAGATGAAGTCAATTTGTAGATCGCTGTGCTCAGCCTGCCGGTAGCCTTACCATCGTTTTGATACGTTACGACCGACTTGCCGTGTTTGGTAGATGTCAATCCTGTGCCAGGTACCTCTGGCTCATTACGTAATTATGCGTGCACGGACGACACGTCTGGGCTAAATGTGCAAGTGAGAAAAGCGTTAAGCCGTGCCAAGCTATTACGCTACATTAACGTTTCGACGCCAGAGCGTGAAATGTCCAGTCGGATAACCGACCGGGCGCCACGTGATCGAACAACACGTTAGTGAGCTGCCACTCAGCTTCATCATCGTTGCAGGCATCCTCGAACCGGCCATAAACGGAAAATGGCTTGTTATCCAAGGCCTGTTGAAGCAGCAGGTAAGCAGAGTCGCTGTCTTTTGGATCAAGCGTACCGCTGGTGTAGAACACTGCCGGCGCATCCCGTTGACCCTTGGTTATTGGTCCACTATGTGTCTTTTGTGCAACGGTGAACCTGATCCTCGCAAGATCGATACCCTGTTTATCATCAAATACAAATGTCAGACCACTAGCGTTTACGCAATCAAACATATTTCTCTCGTGTTCCATGCTATCACAAACAGCATGGTAGTGAACGCATGCACGTATATTATGCTGCCGTTCGTTCTGCTGCCATCAGGAGATAGCTTGCCGTGGCGAGCATCATCAGCCGAATACAGCCTGTAAGCTCTGCTAAAACTGGCGTATAGAAGAAAGGGGGAGGTGCGACCCTATAGCCGCTACCTTCTTATAAACAGATAGATCAGTCCCACGACAATCGCAGGCAACCCCAATCCCAAGACAGAAAACTCCAACACAGGCTGTGGTGGCAAACTCGCCACACTACTCGTCTGTGCGTTCGCCTGTCCTGTCGGCACTGCTATATCAGGCACCGTGGCATTCGTCGTGTCGGTCGTCACGGGAGCAAGCTCCGCGGTATTAAGCGGGGTGCCTTGTGACTGACGTTTCGGCTCTGATGCCGTTGTGAGTGATTGTGATTTGTTCTGGGATGCTTGCGTCGGAGTTGTTGGTTTCACCGTAGGTGACGGTGTAGGCGTTGTAACAGATTTCTTGACTGTTGATGTGTTAACTGGCGTGGACGCTACAGGCTTCTTTACGGCCGGTGTTGCTGTTGCCTTCACTGTAGGCGCTGTAACTTTACTCTGACTCTTCACGGTTGGTGTGGGCGTCACTTTCTTCTGTGCGATCGGAGAGACTATCTTCGGCGTAGGCTTCGGCGTCGCCTGAGGAACTGTTCCCTGGTTCTGCTTCATATCAATGCGCGCGGCCTTGGAAGCGGGGTTCACAACGACCGTGCCGTATTGATAGTCTCGTTGCCAAGTGCCATCGCTTCCCTTATGAGCGGTATTGAGCGCGGCGCCGAGATTTGTGCCATAGTCGTTGAACCACTGTGTGCCGGTAGGCGCATAGAAGAAGTACCCGTCGGTGAGGAGTGCCGAACAATAAGAGAAGTACCGGTCAGCACTGCTGCCTTGAGCGTACATAAGCGTGAGTTTCCCCTTGGATGAAGCGTCGAGCGCGAAGCCGACGGAGTTCTCCCACCCCTTATAAAATGGGAATCCCTCGTCCATCCAGCCATCGAGCGCATCGACATAGCCTGGAATGAAGTAAGCGCCGTTGTAGATCACGATCTTGTTGCCTGCTATCTGCTTGACGCTCTTGTAGAGCGCGATCGTGCTCGATTGCCACGTGCTTTCCAAACCGGGCCAACTTCCGGCGTAACTGACGTTCGGAGAAGCCATGCCATTGTCAAGAACAAGGCCGTCGAATCCTTTTTGAAGCGCGCCTTGCGCTATCTGGACACACATATTCCGCCAGCCAGGCTTCGTGAGATCCATAAGGCGCTCATTCGCATAGCCACTTGAAGGATTATTCCCCGAAGCGTCTCTTAAGTACCACTCACTATGCGGGTTGCCCTCGTCCCCTCCGAACAGCGGGTTGAAATACGCGAGGACGACAGTGTTCGGGTTAATCGCCTTGATTGCTTTGACATGCTCCGCTGTATCTATGTAATGAAGCGCAACGATGTCATACTTGGCGAGGTTTGCAGCGATTCCAGCCTCGTTTCCTGCCCAGCTTTTCTTCCAATCGATGTACGTGTGAGGGCCATTAGCGTGAATAAGGCTCTGTGCGCTGTTGCCTCCGGACTTTGATACCGTGGGCGCCGCAGCTGCCGGCGAGACGATCAGTGTCACAACGAGCAGCGAAATAGACAGCAGCAAAAGCGCCTTTTGTAGCCTTCCTTTTTCATAATCCTTCAACTAAACACCTCTATTCGGTAGTTCAGTCCCTCCATTTTATCATGATGAATTACTATTTAAAGATTCCATTCTGTTTTTATTATAAAAGTTATTTTTAAAAATTTATGGGGACTAGATGACTAAATAAAGCCCTTCCTGCCGATATACCCAATATGCCTAAAATGACAGCTTCGCGATCGCCATTTCGTGCGATTCGCGAAGAGATCACACAAAGCAGGTCCTAAGCACCGAAGACCGACCGCACGCAAAAAAAACCGTCAGTTTAATAAGCAACGTTTACATCATAGACCCCGCAAGCGGGGTTGCGCAGATGGTTCTTACGTCGATGACTAATCTTCTCTTGGCCTTGATCTTCACTCCAGCCCTTCTGTGCGTTGTCCCCCTCATCATCGGGATCTTCACGCGTACTAAAGCCATAGATTACACATCGACAATGATCGCGCTAGCGACCCTTATCTTCGCCGCTATGCTCGTCATTATGTACGCCGAACCGGTCTCTGTGTCGGTGCCGAGCGCGCTTGTTTTCAACACGCCGCTTTTCAGCTTCACGCTTGATGCGCTCAGCGCGCTCTTCTCGTCTGTCGTGGCACTTATGGGGTGCATCATCATTTGGTACTCGAACGGCTACATGCAAAACGAGGGCGGCCGCGGTCGATACTACTTTCTCATGCTTCTTTTTGTCGGTGGCATGTTGATACTGGTAAACGCAGCCAACCTCATCGTATTGTATATAGGATGGGAAATCGTCGGCTTCTGCTCATACTTCTTGGTCGGATTCTGGTACACCGACCCGGCGAGGAGCAGGGCTGCGAAGAAGGTCTTCTTCTTCACCCACATTCCAGGGGAGGCGTTACTGCTCTTCTCGATCGCTGCCTATACGTGGACGGGAAGCATAGATATCAGCACTCTGCTCACCGCCCCACCGGTCGGCTGGCAGCTGAACGCGCTCCTCGCCCTCGCGCTCATTGGCATCTTTGCAAAGTCTGCACAAACGCCGTTCTTCTCATGGTTGCCCAGTGCCATGCAGGGCCCAACGCCCGTTTCGGCGCTGCTTCACAGCGCAGCGATGGTGCCTGCCGGCGTATATCTCGCTGCACGGCTCTTTCCTCTGTTCACCGGTGCGTGGCCGTGGGTGCTCGCCCTCATCGGGGGGTTTACGGTGGTGCTCGCCTCGACGTCTGCCATACGGGCAAACGATCTCAAAGAAGTGTTGGCGTACAGCACGATATCAAACCTCGGCTTCATGTTCCTTGCGTTCAGCTTCGGTCCTGTGGGCCTCGTTGCAGGGCTGATGCACTTCCTCGCGCACGCTTTCTTCAAGGCGTGTCTCTTCCTCGGGGCAGGGGCGGTCGATCGTAGCGTACACACCATGGATCTAAACAAGCTTGGGGGCTTATCAAAGAGAATGCCCTATACTGCGGCGTCATTTACGATCGCAGCCTTAACGCTTGCCGGTGTGCCACCAACCGTAGGCTTTGTAAGCAAGTGGCTGATTTATTCGAGCAGCATCGCCGCAGTAACGCCTGGCATACAGGTGTTTGTGATCGTGGTGCTTGTGGGAAGCGTGCTTTCTGCGGGCTACATCTTCCGGGCGGTACACAGCGTGTTTTACGGCCAGCTCCCGCGTGAGCTTGAACAGGCACGTGAAGCGTCCCCAACCATGTGGATTCCACAGGCGATTCTCGCTGCGGGCTGCATTGCGCTCGGAGTTTTCGCGCAGTATCCTATAGCCCTTATAACACAAGTCCCCGGCAGCGGGTCGGTGACCACGCAATCCACTATCGTGCTTACGAGCATTGAGGTGCCCGGCATAGCAAGCTTTGCCCCGGCCTTTGTGGCGCTCTTGCTTATAACGGCTATCATCGCAGGCTTAGTCATAAACGAGTTGCTGGTGCGACGACCACGCACCGCAGGCCCTCCGTCGAAGCAGCTTTTCGGAGCAGGATACGAACTACCCGAAGGGTACGTGTACTCATCAGGCAGGCATTTCCTCTATCAGGTAACACAGCCTTTTGAACGATTGCGCTGGTTCAACCCGGACTATGTTTACGTTAGAATAGGTCGGTGGACTACCGCGGTATCGAGAAGACTACGCATGGCACAAACGGGGAACACGGTCAGCTATGCAACGTGGATCTTTGTGTGGCTGCTCTTGGCAGGCGTCCTGTTCCTTCTCTTCAAGGGGGTATAATGGAGGAAATCACACTCATCTTTGGAGCTTTATGGGTGCTCTTTGCACTTCTTATCATCCTGCTTCGTGATAAGCTCGCAGCGCTCGCATTGCTTGGTCTCAACCTGACTATCGCCGGATTCTTCCTTGTTGAAGCCGACGTTGTCGGAGCTATCGTGAAAGTGGTGCTTGGCGTCATCTCGGCTCTCATCGTGTACTTCGCAGCAACCAGGACGCGGCTGCCGAGACCGCGTGTGAGCATGCGTATCCTAATCTTCATTGCTCTCCTCGCCGTCGTGCTTTCATACCTCGTAGCGTATGTCCTACAACCCCAGTTTCCTGCGGAGCATAGCCTTGAAAGTTACTTCATCGTCGTCCTTTTTGGCGTCGCCCTTGTGACCATCGCAAGCCAAGCAAGCGTTCTAAAGCTCCTGCTCGGTATACTTATCTTTGAGAACGTTGGAGCGCTCGTGCTTGCGTGGGCACCGAACGCGGCGGTCTTTACAGTGATCACAGAGGTGTTCGTGGTGCTTATTACGTTTACGATCGCACTTATTGTAGCGATGGATTTTGCCGAGTATGATACGATCGACGCGACGAAACTGACGAAATTGCGCGGATAATTGAGAGGTAAGTGATGTATATCTTGTATACTCTGGTCATCCCACTCATTACGGCGGCCCTATGTGTGCTCACAGGCCGTAGTAACGCACGGGTAACTGCATATATCGCTGTTATAGGGATGACTATAAGTGCGATTCTCTTCTCAGCTGATTGGTTCATCGGCATTAGCGCCTCCGCCGGTTTAGATTCGATCGCCGCAGCGATCGGACTTTCAACGCAGGGCTTGCTTATTGCATATGTGGTGACTGTTGTCGGAACGATCGTCGTCTGGTATAGCATGGCATATATGGGTCGCGCTCGCCGGATCTATTACCCTCTGCTCTTAATAATTATAAGCACAACCGCTGCTGCCGTTCTAAGCACTAATCTGGCCACATTCTACGTTTTCTTTGAAATTGGAACGTTGTCAACGGCGTTGCTGGTGACCTATCGAGGTGGCAAGGCATTTGAAGCAGCGACCAAGTTCATCATCCTTAACAGCATCGGCAGTTCATTTGCACTTATAGCGCTTATTCTGATGTTTGTCAACTACGGCACGCTTGATATAGCGTCCTTCGGCACGCTCTCAAGCTCAACAGCCCTTCTCATAAGCCTATTCTTATTCATCGGCCTTGGAACGAAGATAGGCGTTGTTCCCATGCACTCGTGGGTGCCTGATACTTACGATGAAGCTCCGACGCCAGTGAGCACGTTTCTAGCAGGAACTGTCAAAGCAGCGACCGCGTTTATGCTCATTCGGTTCCTTTTTGCCCTCCATCCGTCGCTCGACGTCGTCTTGCTCTTTATTTCAGTGACTGCAGTGCTCACCGTAGGAGTCGGCGCGCTCATGTCGTACACACAAAACGATCTGAAACGGTTTCTCGCCTACTCATCGATCGAGCAAGCGGGAATCATTCTGTTTGCGATCGGCATTGGAACCTCGGCCGCAGTGACGGGCGGGATCTTTCACATTATCAACAACATGCTCATGAAGTCGCTCGTCTTTCTTTGCGTTGGCGCCGTCATAGCCGCTACTAAACAGCGCCATATCGAGAGCCTCGGAAGCCTAGCGACCAAGATGCCCGTTGTAGCGGCAGGATTTATTGTAGGCGCGCTTGCGCTATCAGGGATTCCCCCTCTAAATGGCTTTGTCAGCGAATACATGATCCTGCAAGCGGGCTTCCAAAAAGGCGGCTACTACCCGGCTCTCTCGATCGTGATGCTCGTGCTGACGTTTATCATGTTTGCGGCGTATATCAGGGCGTTTCAACGAGTGTTCCTTGCCGTAGGTGAAGAGAAGAAAGAGAC
>JAJRBK010000147.1 GCA_028679495.1 Methanobacteriota archaeon | reverse complement strand
CGGCCCTTTTGGCCTCATAACGCTTCCTCCGGCATCTACGACCTTTTTTGCTGACTCGTCTACGGATGTAGTGCTCATGTTGCAGATTGTCGCTTGCTCAGGTGTCGTGCGAGGTGTTATAGCGCCGTTGATGCCAGGTTCGTCGTCGGGTCCTGCAGTGACAAGCCAATAATCCATAGGCCCTTCCCACTTTGTGACAGCCCAGCCAAACACCTTCTCATAACACGCTATCGCCCGCTTCGGGTCATCGGCAGGCAGCTCGAAATGAACTACTTTTGACATTTCTTCTCCTTGATGTTTTTTGGAAGTCTTTGTAAGGCTGATACTTACGCCCTTTGAACGGAAATCAGGCACGTACTGCATAAGTGCCGCGTTAAACACGGGCATCTCTTGCGAGAGACAAACGAACTACATTGAAGACCAAGTTCCCCCAACGATCACCGCCGGTGTCCCAAAGAACCTTCCGTATCGTTCAACCTCTGCCTCAACTGCTTCCTGCTCATTCTTGTCCAGTTCCCGGAAAGGGTTCAGCCTGATTTCCACAGATTCTTTCTTCATGGCTTTCTTCCACGCCCCTGCCACCCTCCCGTTCAGGACAATGACGGCAGTCAGGGCATTTCCCATGGCTATCATCCGCTCAATATATCGCGCATCACTGATATCGCTCCTGTCGTTATAGGCGATTGTGTATTCGTCATAAATCGACAGCAATAATGCAGTGGGTCGATCAGGTATCACCGCCTCTGCGTGAGGGGGGAACCAATAGGTCTTCTTATCAACTGTCGCATGATTCAGCCCTGATTTGATCATATCAAGGGCAGATCGTGCATCTTTTTCAGCAAGCCCTGACCACCAGGAGAAGTCCTTCAGCTGGGCGGGGCCGTGGCTGGTAAAATATCGGAATGCCAGGTTTGCAAGGGATTGTTCCCGATCTGGCCTGTTCCGTCCCTCTACGCGTTCATCCAGCAGGGCATAGGTAAATTGTTTCCCGCGCCGTGGTCCGCTGCAGATCAATCCATCAAGCTCAGCGTGGGTGATAATATGGCCCAGGCGCTGAACGTCAGTTTCGATACCTGCGTCTGCCAATATGGCCTTGAGCTCCTGCCTCGTGAGATAATGGTGCCCTTCCAGTGCGTTGATGATCACGGCATTGCTCCTCACAAACAACGCGTCATCGAGGCCGAGCTTCCTGTTGTAATTTTTGAGAAGTGATTTCACTCGCGGTGCTGTCAACTCAAGCATCCAGCGGATATCCTCTGGAAGGACAAAATGCCAGGTGGGACGCATGACGTGAATGCGCAGGATTTTGCCGTCATTAAACGCTCTCTCGATCTCTTTGCCGGTCGAATTCCTGATACGAAGCCCGAGCCCCCATTTTGCGGCAGGAAAATCCTGTGCCTGGACCGCCCCCAAGTGGGAGACTGCATCGACGGCATTATCGAACGGGGAAAGACTCAGACCAGAATTATAAAGACGAAGCCTGAGGATCTCTGACGTGTTCATCGCGCTCAAATCCTGTTTGGTTCCAAGGTATTACGAGTGGAATTAGCAATGCATATTCCACTGCTTAATGTGCACGTCAAGCACGCGCTCAGGCAGCGGATGCTCGTAGTGAGACCTGTCAAGGCCTTCCCCCACCCCTTGATGCACGTGCCTTAAAGGACACTCCGGACGCTTGCATCATCTCACATCAGGGCATATCGACGCTGTCCTAGTGAACCGTCACTGAGCGTGGCGTATCGAAGAAAAACGCTTCTTCGGTCGGATCCTGTTCAAACCGTATGCCGTTATCGCTTTCGTACGCTTCCGCGTGATCCACCACATTAAGCAAAATCTCATCAGGGACCCCGTTAGGATAGGCGGGGCAATAGTATCCTTGTTTGTACATCCGTTTTCTGTCGAGGTGCCTACAGTAGTCGCATTGGGGGTCTGCGAGCATTCCCAACATGCTTGTGTCTCCTTGTAACTAAAACGAGCTATGATCGTATGCCCCGAAGGCTTGTTCTCTTCGTAGCGATCATACATGTTGTACTGTGCGTGTGTTTGTAATAAAGCTTGGTGTGACGTGCGCTTGTCACGTCCCGCGAATCCTCGAACTGCGCACGTACCACGCAGCAGCCTGCCCACCCTCGAGCACGTGCCGATGCCCTTCTTTTGACCTTGTCGAGGGTGGAGATTCTATGGCTGTAACGCTTAGGATGGATCGTTCACATTAAAAAAGAAGGAAAGGGAGCGTCAAAGCTCCAAATTAGAGTTCCTAGCGTGCTTGCGGACAGCATAGGCGTCGATGTTACGGAAGCCCTTTAATTATTTCATATCCCTCTGCTTCTGTGAACGCCTTCAACGTCTCTATACTTGCCATTCCATATCTCGCGGTAATGAGTATCGCTTTCCCCATTGCCTCGTCGCTGGGAGCCTCAGCGATCCCAATCATATCGTACCTCCCGAAGGTAAAGTAGTAGTCTTTTAGCTCTCCACCAACGGACTTGAACGTATTGCGAGCGCGTTCTATTCGTTTTGGCGCGTCCGTCACTGTCTTGATTCCCTCTCCAGTCCATTTAATAAGCATAATGTATGTGGGCATGGTTATGGTCACCTCCTTTTCTTTGGTGCTGAACCCTCCTATTGTGCAGCGTTAAGTGTATGCCCCATTATTGTGGATTTTCGTTGGAACGGCACGTGAAAAACGAGACAATTAAGCCAAAGCCAACCCTACTACCAAGCAACCGTCTTGGGAGAAAAGACCAGTCGCTTTTTTGGTGTCGGAGTTTGAGTCTCGGTACCTCCGACACCCCCTCACCGTTTCATTAGGGCGGCACGTAACGTGTGCTGCTCGTAATTATTTAAAAAGAAAAGGAAGGGGCCGCGACCACTCCCTTCTTATTTACTTGGGCTATCTAGTCACCGTCACAAAGCTGAATAACAACTGTGTGAGCGAGTCTATCCCCCAAACGCTG
>JAJRBK010000017.1 GCA_028679495.1 Methanobacteriota archaeon | reverse complement strand
TCAAATCTGAGTCGAAGTCTGAGCCAGGTAATCCAGGCATAACGTGAAATCCAACCTTCAGGCCGCTGTCACGGCAGGCCTGATTTGCCTTCACAGAATCGGCGACACTGTGTCCTCGCTCGATGCTATCAAGCACGCGGTCTGATGTGCTTTGCACGCCGAGCTCGACCTTAGTCCCCCCAAGAGACAACATTCTATCGATATGGGGTGGGGTTGCATAATCTGGACGCGTCTCAAAGGTGATTCCTACGTTTCGAGTGGAAGCATACTCGTTTGTTCCTATGACGTCCTCAGCTCTGCCTGTCTTACCTCTCGTTATGCTAGGGAAGTCGTTCATCGCCTCGATGCAGCGTCGCGCGAACCATTCCTGGTAATCGAGCGGTCGAGCAGTAAACGTTCCCCCCATTACGATAAGTTCAACTTTGTCGGTAGGATGGCCGATCTGCCGCAGCTGGTGTAAACGAGCTTTCACTTGCTTGTATGGGTCAAATCCATGCTGAATGGCACGCTTCGCGGCGGGTTCGAGACCGGTGTAACTCTGCGGAACGCTGAATTGAGGCCCGCCCGGACAGGGTGTGCACTTACCGTGCGGACATGCGTAGGGCGATGTCATCACTGCAACGACGGCGACACCGGAAGCCGTTCGCATCGGCTTCCTCTGAAGTACCTTTGCGAGCTCTTGCCGTACCTGCGGGACTGCTTTACTATAGATTAAAGTGTTGCTGAGCAAAGAGGCGAGACCATAACGTTTTGAAATCTCCGCTTTAGCTGCTTGGAGGTTTTTCCTATCGATGTTGCCAGCAAGGATACCGTCTACTAGCTCCTGACATGCAGCATTTACGTTTTCATTTATGAGCATTGATCACTACGGCGGGTTCGTTCTAGCTACCAGTGTGTTCCTCATCCGCAATTTGTGAGAGAGTTTTGAATGGGTACAGTGACCTTTAAGTGAGTGGTGAGCCCCAGCGCTCGTTATGCGTAAATTGGCTTCGATTCATCCGTGGAGTGGCGCTCGGCCTCTCATCTGGGTACCCGATTGGGAGCATGAGTACTGCGCGAACATCTGTCGGCACGCTTAAAGCTCGTATGACACGTTGTTCATCAAATGCACCGATCCAGCACGTAGCCACCCCCGCCGCTTCTGCCGCTAGCTGAAGATAAGCGGCTGCGATAGTGACGTCTTGAACGGCATAAAGTTCAGCTCTTTGGCCGTAAACGGTGCGGGATCTTGCAATATTTGCGCAGCCGACGAGCACTATTGGCGCCATCGATATGAAAAATTGACCATATGCCGCTTCGGCAAGCTCGTGCTTCATGTTCGGATCGCGAACCACAATAAAATCACGTGCCTGAAGATTGCCTGCTGATGGCGCTGTCTGGGCAGCCTCTAGTAACCTCTGTAACAGGCCGTCACTGACCGGTTCTCTTGTATACCGCCGCACCGAGCGACGTTGTTGCATAATGCCTATCAGTGGTTCATATGCTGCGTTAGCTCCCATGGAAAAGGGTTATTAGATCAGTGCTTATTAATATAACCCAGCCCGGAGGAGAAATATGAGAATTTCTATGGATTTAGAGCTTCAAGACATCCCTGGTCAGCTTATCCACGTTCTAGCTCCAATTTCAGAGCTTAGCGGGAACATAATGAGTATTGTCCATCACCATGATAAAAAGACGTTTAGAAATACCGTTCCCGTTTACGTGATCTTCGATATTGAGGAGCAGAAGCTCGAAGAACTTAAGGAGAAGCTCGAAGAACGCGGCATCACTATTGTACGCATTGGTAAAATGCGATTGCGGGCGAGAACGCACATCCTGCTGATTGGGCATATTATTCACACTGATTTACGAGAAACGGTCGATCATATCGATGGCACAGGGTTTGCTGAAGTGCAGGACCTCAGTCTCTCGATGCCTGCCATAGATGGTCCGTCATCAGCAGTTGTCACTATAATGGCAACAGGAATCGGTGAGTTAAAGAGGGCAATCTCGATGCTGAGAGATGTCGCTGAGAAAAAGGACTTGCTGATGATTGAGCCGATAGAGGAGAGAAGCACCATCGGAGGGGTGGCGTATGCAGAACAATAGCCCCCCATTACGTGTCTCCATCATTGGATTTGGGGCAGTAGGACAGGGCGTTGCGACGCTGCTACAGGATCTTCCGCACGTAGAGGTCGTCGCGGTGGCAGATTCAAGAGGCGTTGCGCTTACACCAAACCTTGGCACTCTTCTTTCCCGAAAGCGAGCAGGCCGTCCAATCGCCAACTCTGACCTCACCGCGCTAGAGGTTATTCGAACTATTGAGCACGACATCGTTGTTGAAGTCACTCCTACGAATATAGAGAACGGGGAGCCAGGATTAACGCACATGCGAGAGGCGATAAAAAACAGGAGAAGTATCGTCACATCTAATAAAGGACCCTTGGTAGTGGCCTTTCATGAGCTTGTTCAGCTTGCTCGTGAAAACGACGTCGCACTTCGCTACGAGGCAACAGTCGGCGGTGCGATGCCCATAATTAACCTCGTCCGTGAAACCCTTGCAGGCAATCGAATACTCGATATCATGGGTGTCTTGAACGGCACGTGCAACTATATCCTCACCCGAATGGCTGAAGAAGCTCTCGACTATGATCAAGTACTGAGTGAAGCCCAGGATATGGGGATAGCTGAAGCCGATCCTACCTACGACGTGATGGGAATCGATACTGCCAGCAAGGTGGTGATCCTCGCTAATTCGTTTTTTGACAAGAACGTAACCTATGCGGATGTTGCGGTAACAGGCATTGATCGTATCACACCGGACGCTCTGAGGCTCGCGCATCAAAGAGGATTTGCGATAAAGCTCATCGGCGAAGTTCAAGAACTCACAGTGTCGCCAAAGATGATACCGATCGGTCACCCACTTAACGTCGGTGGCACGCTTAATGCGGCCTCGATTCTCACCGACCACGCGGGTGAAATCACAGTAGCAGGCAAGGGTGCGGGCTCGATCGAAACGGCAAGCGCTATTGTTAGCGACATTTTAAGCATTCAAAAAGAACGCTGTTAGCTGATGTATCAGCGAGCGTGTGCCTTTAGCTGCGTGCTGCTATTCATCGCTCTGATTGAGGGTGATTTCGATTGGATGGGTGGTCCGTCGCCCTCTCTTGATGAGTGACGAGATGCCGATACCGGTCAACGTGACGAGAATAGCGCCAGCAACAGAAAACATGAGCAGCTGGAAACTCGTAACGATTTCGACATGTCGTGAAGTCTGTATTAGGAGAACATCTGAAGGATTTAAGACAGGTACG
>JAJRBK010000146.1 GCA_028679495.1 Methanobacteriota archaeon | reverse complement strand
TACCCGTTGTTTGTGGGCACGACCCCATATTTTGACCCCCTTTACTGGGCAACACGCGCGGCGTACTTCGTTCATACCGGACTCACTGGCGTTCCCTCCTTCTTAGCGGGAGGAAGCGGCGATTGGATTAGAGAACGGAGCTTTGAGTTCATCATGGGCGCTTTCTCAATGATCGGTAACGTGTCGGTCGTCGATACAACGATCTGGTTTGGCCCATTGACCGGCATTATGGCTTCCATCATGCTCCTTGCCGTCCTTGAGCGGCTCGGCATAAGCCTTTCGGGTAAGGTTGTGGCGCTCTTTTTATTCGTGTCGATGTCTCCTCTCTTTGAGCTCTTCTGGAGGACAGATATTACGATTATGCAGGTGATTGGCACGTACTTCCTGTTCTTAGGCCTCTACCTCTGTATGTCGCGCGAGGTGGGATCGTTTCTCTCTGGCATGTTCATACTAGGGCTCTCTATGGACGTTCACATCCTCTACGGTATCTACACGCCTTTTATATTCATCCTCGTGCTATTCGTACAACTTTTCAAAAGGCAGAGTGCTATCACGACGGTGGCTGCCGTACCTGTGTACGCGCTTGGACTCATGCTTTTTGCGTGGAGGTTTGTTGAACGTGGTGTGCCAAGCGGCTTTACCCCTGCGCTCGTGAGCCATAACGCCGTGCCACTGGCAATGCAAACGACCATTCCCTTGCTTGCACTTCAGCTCACCTATCCAGATCCGGCGTACATGGTTTTCTACGTCACTCCACTTATAGCGGCGCTTGCTATTGTTGGACTGGCGGGCACGGCGATCGGTAGGGAGTGGGAGCTCTCACCTCTTGTTCTCTTCGCGTTCATTCTTGGCATATTTGCAGGATGGGTTTTATCGACGGTCTACTTCTCCTTTGATCCGGCTTCAGCTGAGATTTTCCGTGGGCGCGGGGTGGCGTATGCACAAGCGATCCTCATTCCCGCTGCCGGCCTTGGTATTTCAACGATAGAACGATCCCTCAGCCGCAGTACCGCTCTTATATCGCCTGGTAGAGTCGTCGCTCTTGTGGTGGTCGTGCTTATCGTTGTCACGAACGCGACGGGGGTCGTGAGCACAAGCAGGTACACATCGGTCATGGGCCAAAACGACTTCGACGCGATACGATATGTAGGACAACAAGGCAATAACAGTAAGTTAATGTTCGTCGCGCATCCCAACCCGCAAGACCCCTACGCGAACGCGAGCTCCTCGCAGCGTATCGCCTTGCTCTACAGTGAAAACCCTTCGATCTACGATAACTCACGATCGCCGCATAGGGAGCAGATATCGAACAGCACGTCAGTGCTCCAAACTGCCATCCAAAGCGAGCGAGGTGCGTACAATTACGTGATCCTCGGGCAAAATCTGGGCTACAACGATAGAAACACGCTCGATAATTTCCTTAGATCAAGTGGGTATGTCTTCATTAAGAAGTTTGGAGATGCCTACGTCTATAAGGCTACGTTTCGTGTGACGTAGACGGTGTTAGCGTTCCCGAGCGTGACTAGGCTCAGCAAGAATAGCCCCGTGGCTTGCCGAGCTTACCAACGCAGCGTACCGTTGGAGGCATCCCTTCACGTTCTTTTCTAATGGTCTCCATGTGGCCCGTCGCGCTGCGAACTCGCCGTCGGTAAGGTCTACGGTTAGGCGATGGTTCGTGATGTCGATGGAAATCTCATCACCGTTTTTCAAAAGCCCGAGTGGACCCCCCTCAGCTGCTTCCGGCGAGATGTGGCCGATCGCAGGGCCCCTCGTACCCCCTGAGAAGCGCCCATCCGTTATAAGCGGCGTCTTAAGTCCCATGCCTGACAGCGCCGCGGTTGGCGCCAACATCTCAGGCATGCCAGGTCCGCCTCGAGGTCCTTCGTACCGTATGACGATCACCTCTCCTTCCTCTACCGAACCTTTTAGTATCGCTTGCATGGCCTCTGCTTCAGCGTCGAACACGCGTGCCCTCCCTTGAAAGCGCATCATATCATCGCTGACGCCCGCACTCTTCACCACTGCACCGTCGGGAGCAAGATTTCCATACAGCACGGTAATGCCTCCCGTCGCGTGCGCCGGATCATCGAGCGGTCGTATCACCGCATCGTTTTCGACGCGCGCTTCATCGGCGATACGGTAAACGTCCTTTCCTGAGTACGTCATTTCATTGCTTAAGAGCGTTTTAGCGCGCTTCATAACACCAGGAATGCCGCCCGCTCTATCAAGGTCGCTCATGGTGTACGGGCCACTGGGAGCCATAGCGCAAATATGAGGCGTGTGGGCGCTTATATCATCAAATAACGTGAGTGGGAGCGATATGCCTGCCTCGTGCGCGATTGCCGGCAGGTGTAATACCGTGTTAGTGGAGCCCCCAATGAGCATGTCAAGGACAATTGCGTTTCTAAAAGAGGCGTCCGTCACGATGTCGCGCGGTTTCATCTCTTTTGAGACGAGGTCAACTATTTTTGTGCCCGTTTGTTCAGCAATTCGTTTTTTCCGCGCATCAGTGGCGAGCGTAGTTGCACAGTACGGAAGCGAAAGGCCGAGTATCTCTGTTATGCATGCCATCGTGTTGGCCGTATACAAACCTTGACAGCTTCCACACCCTGGACATGCCCTGTTGACGAGTTCCTCCAAGTGCGCTTCGCTCATCGTGCCTGCTTGTACACACCCGACGCCCTCAAACACGGAGACAAGGGTAAGCTCGGTGCCCTGGTAATAGCCCGCGCGCATAGGACCC
>JAJRBK010000145.1 GCA_028679495.1 Methanobacteriota archaeon | reverse complement strand
CTGGGCAAGGCCCGCTTGGCTAAATTACTGCTTCTTGCGCTGGAGCTGGCCGATCAAGTTCTAAATCGGTTACGGTATAGGTGTAAAGCTGAATAATCCGATCCGCTCTCTCCCGTTGTGCCGCCACATAAGCCCGAAATGCGATCGTTCACGTCCAACTCGGTGATAGCCTTCAGGCCCCGCGATTCCGACGCGTACAAGGTAGCTTGTGCTAGGGTCTCGTGTGATCCACAGTGATGTCACCCTATAGCCCGCATATCGGCTCTGTTCAGCACGCATCACTTTAAGAAGGTCGCCCAAGCGGTCGGAGTACGCTGCCTCATCGTGATCGTGGCCACAGAGTATGACGTATCCAGCCCCATACGTTTGTTTGACGTGCTCGAATGCTTCTCGTGGCGTATAGTGATAACCGCTGGCGTCGAGGTAAGACCGTGACGAAATGCGTTGCCACGACCGACCATAAAGCCAATCGTTGCCGAGCACAGACGGATCGATAGGCCCTCCGTGAACAGCGAGAACGTGATTAGCTCGGTTGAGGTAGCAATCGGGCAGCGCTCGCAGAAATGATACATACGCGGTTGGGTTCGCGTGCGCTTCTCTACTTCTCATGTCACTGCCTGAAACCGGACGATCTAGGAGGAGTGCCTCGTCATGGTTCCCTCGCAAGGAGATGACTGGAAGTTTCGTTTCGAGTGCCTTCAACTTGTCAATGACCTCTCTCGGGTGATACCCACGCTCGACCGTGTCACCGAGGTTGAGAATCATCTCCACTTCCGAATACTTCTGCATGAACCTCTTGTCGGTAGTAATTGAGAGGATTGCCTCGAACGCGCATATATCAGCGTGCACATCCGAAATAACAAGCACAGACATTTTCTGATCCTATATGTGTGCGTGAGCGGCTGTTCCACTTAGTTTTGTTTGACTTACTCTTATTCCTCCATCTTCACAAAGTGGGGGTCGCCGGTTCGAATCTGCCCAGACCCATTGTTTTTTGACATTTTTAGTAGAAAAGGAAGCCTTTAAGCCTTCCGTTCCTGTTTGCTCGCCGTCACTTATTTCAGGCGGTGGCCGTCAGAACGATCTGGCCGGGCCGATAGCGTAGCATCCGTCTAAATTAATCGTGACAGCTTGTAAATCGTTGCTAGCTTTCTAAGGTCGTTTATTACGTAAACGAACGCCATCCACGACCATCTGCCCCAGCGCTCGTTCACCTCTTTGGTCACCGCGTCGATTTCTTTCCGCGGATTTTCCGGCGCTCGTCCCAAGAGAAGCTCGCTCATTATAACGACGCTCTAAACGTCGATCGGCACGGAAGTTCGACCGAAGATTAACCTCGCTGAATACGTGCCGATGCCCGGAACCGCTTTCAAGCGCCGCATTGCCTCGGCCTCAGACTCTGCGCTAAGTTCTTTCAGCGAGATCGGGTGTTCGGCAAGGTAGCGAGCGGACTTAATAAGCCGCTCAGCCCGATAACCAAGACTTGCGCTGTGTCGTAGCTCCGAGGGTTCCAATCGAGCGATCTCGGAGGGCGTAGGCCAGAGCGCTATCTCTTTTCCCTCAAACGTGATCTTTGTCCCGTACGCTTCCAGAAGGCTCGACATCATGTCTCTGCTGCGCTTGTAAGGTGCCATCTGGAGCGTTATCGCAAGTATTACTCTTCCGAAGATGTCGTCAAGCCGGCCGGCCCGCATGCCGTAAAGGTCTCTTGCCGCAACCGAGAGTATCTCGTCCTTCTCGGCGAACGCGTAAAAAGCTTCAAGATCTTCATCCCGCCCGAGTCCGAGCTCCACGTTGGCGCGCAGCAGCGCGGTTTCGTCTCGTGTCAGCTCGGATGTCGCGTAGAAGCTCACAGCGACAGTCTTTTTTGTCTCTATCATCTTTAATCCTACCGGCGTTCCGTCGACATAGCAACCAGTCCATAATGCTCCCTTCTCGAAGACCTCGCCAGGTGTAGACCAATGCCAGCCGGCCGGTTTCGAGACCGTGAGCGAGAAATCAAAAGGCGCAGGCATTTCGATCTCGAATCGTCCTGAAGCTTCAACACCACGTTTGTTCATTGCTTTCGACCGCGCCTCCCGGCAGGATGACAGATTATTCGCTCTTTCTTTCAAAGAGCTTCAGGTACTCCCCGTAGCCCTCCTTCTCCAAGTCCTCCTTCGGGATGAACCGAAGCGCCGCCGAGTTCATGCAGTAACGCTGCCCCGTCGGCGGAGGTCCGTCGGGAAACACGTGACCGAGGTGGGAATCGCCGTGCTTGCTTCTCACTTCGATCCTCTTGATGAAGAGCTTTCGATCCTCTTTCTCCGTGATGTCCTCCGGCTCTAGGGGTTTTGTAAAGCTTGGCCATCCGGTCCCCGAGTCATACTTGTCGAGTGAGCTGAAGAGCGGCTCCCCGGATACGATGTCAACGTAAATCCCCTCCCTCTTGTTGTCATTGTATTCATTTCGGAAGGCCGGCTCCGTGCCTTCGTGCTGCGTTACCTCGTATTGGAGCGGCGTAAGCATCGTCTTCAGGGTAGCGTCATCGGGCTTGGAGTAGGTCTTCTTTCTCCCCGGGTTGCCGCCGGGATTGGTGGCCGTCCTTTTCTCCTGTTCCTTTCCCCAGGTCTCATCGAGGAAGCGGTCCCGGCCGGAGCCCAATCGGTAGAGCTTATACCTTACGGGGCTCTTCTTGTGGTAATCCTGGTGGTAGAACTCGGCCTCGTAGAACCTTGAAAATTTCAGGATGTGCGTGACGATCGGCTCCTCGAACTTGCCGGATTTTTCAAGCTCCTCCTTCGATTTCTCCGCGATGCGCTTCTGTTCCTCATCGTCGTAGAAAATCGCCGTACGGTACTGAGGGCCTCGGTCAGCAAACTGCCCGCCTGGATCTGTGGGGTCTATATGACGCCAGAATATATCCAGAATCTGCTCATAACTCACTTTTAACGGATCGTAGTACACCTGTATCGCTTCATAGTGGCCCGTCTTTCCCGTTGAGACGTCCTCGTAGGTGGGGTTCTCAGTCTGACCGCCGGTATAGCCCGATATGACGTTTACAACGCCGGATACATTTTCGAAATCGGCTGCTAAGCACCAGAAGCAGCCCCCCGCGAGGGTTGCGACCTTCAAATTTTCCTTGTCTTCTTTCATAGGATTGTTCACCTCTTGCCTTTTTGCCTCTGTCCTGACACGCGTTCAGCGCGAATATCGCGAAAACATGATGATAAGGATTTTCATTGGAATTCCCCAAGTCTCGTTTCACACAAGACCCAGACAGGGTGAGAGGAATCAGATGCCTTTGGCCGCTGCTACAGTGCGGACGGTTCTACTTACGAGCGTGCTTAAACAAATCACGAGGATAATGCGTGTTACCTTCGAGCTGCGTGAGCTAGTGTGCTCTACTGGGGATTCCGGTACGTTTCTGCTAAAATTGTTGCAGGAATTGTAGGGTTTGCAGCCTTTATGATGTTTATAGTGATTGAGCCGCGTATTTTATCGCGTTAGGTGAGCTGGTGGTAGTAGTCTTATGCTGCAATGCGTGGATACGCGTATAGCGGTTGACTGAAAACAACAGAAACCGCCCCAACTGCTCAAGCATCACGTCAAAGTATTCAAGTCTGATTGATGCAGACCTTTGCCGCAGAAAAGCGAGCAAGAGAGAGGTATCAACAATAAGTTCAAACGGGCACGACGCGGACGTTCTCGTTTTTAGACTATACGGCGAGCGAGACGTGTGCACCTCATCTCCTCGTTACTTTGTTATTTCATCAGATATAATATGAACGCTCACGTCTTGAGACATGCCACATCACGCCATAGCGAAGGTGTCGAAGACGCCCACGCGCCGACGACGTTAACGCGCTTGCTTCCCTCTAGCAAATCTTGGGCACGCAGTGATAACATAAGACGTAGTTGAGGGCGTCATTTTCGTGTCGTGACGTTATCTGACACGCATGCTTGCATTCTTGGCATGCATACAACCGTGTCCGCACTGTCGTCAAAACGTCGCCCAATCGTCTTTGTGTGTGCTCTGGTAACCGCGAATCAAGAACGCGACCTTGCAAGTAGTCGTACGCCTCACAGCTTTCCAAACACAGCCGCTTCAACGTCTCGACAGCGACTACTTGATAGCTACTCTTGGAGTCAGCTATCTCTGCGATAAGATCGTCTACTACGATGTAGTCGTTATACATAGGTAAATACGAGTCTTGTCGTCTACGGCAATAAGGGTGCCCCGTGAAAATCTTGATAATTATTGGCGGTACCGTAGTTAAATGCGTGTACCGTTAAATTCGCCTCACCCCCCTGTTCACACTGCCGCTTACTGCCGCTAACTTGAAGCATGCTACAGCTTGACAGATTTTTTGATAGAATGCACAGGCATGCTAACGATCTAACACCGGTTGATAGGGCGTGCTTTGCTTATCAGGCGAGATCGCCGTTTCGAATCCGGCCGAGCGCATCGTTCTTTTTCCAATTAAACTCATTGATTCCGTCGGTTGAGAATTTCTTGTCTTACGAGTAATTATGAACCAGAAACTGGCAAAAATTATCGCAATCGCCATGCTGGTAGCAACGGTGGCTGCTTACAGCAACACCACCCAGGGCAACAGCACAGCACGCAATAGCACCAAAGGCAACACTCCGAGCAACACCACCTCACCCCCAGTGACCGCTCTACTGCACCCGTTGCACGCTCACCGCATCGTGTGCCTTGGCGACTCCATCACGGAAGGGTTTGCTGACCCCGATAACTGGCCGTATCATCTCAAAGCACGTTTTGGTGGGGGGCGGGAGGTAGTGGATCAGGGCGTTGGCGGGGCTTTTACTGCCGATATGCTTGACCGTGTCGACGTTGCCCTTGCTTTAAACCCGCGTTTCGTCGTTTTAGCCGGAGGTATGAATGACCTCATGAATGGTGAACCGCTTGAGGGGCACTGTCCTTTTCAGAATTTAAAGCGCTAGAGATGTCAGATAGAGCTTTTTCGGGTGTGGGGATCTCAGACGCGATTTCCAAGCAAGTTGTGACGAGTTCATACTTAAGCTAGGTTGTCCACGCCAGTTTGTCGGTGTTCCAGCTCCCACCGCTGCTAAAATCTACGATTGAATTGTATTGCCGATATACAAAGAAGCCGCCGTTGAGCCAGGCGGTCTTGACTGACGTGTTGATGCCATTGCCTGAAGCCGTATTTCCCAGGTTCGCAGAACTTGCTGCGTCGTTGTACCATGATCCGGTTCCACGAAGAGCGCCGCCGGTCTGGTCCCAGTGGATTTGCCGCACCGGCGCGTTTCCGTCCTCACCGATCCAGATCGTTGGATAGGGCTCATTTCCCGGTCCTGCACTCGAGTCCCACGCAATTTGAAGGTAATAATTGTGGCCCACGCGCAGAACGGTATCAGTTGGTATGTACCACCGCGCGCCG
>JAJRBK010000144.1 GCA_028679495.1 Methanobacteriota archaeon | reverse complement strand
TTTGACGATAAGCGTTGTGTTTTGAATTGGGTGCTTCTGCACGTGCATAGGTAGGCCCCACCCCTACCCCTAACCCTGTCCCGGTTCCAATGCCGCCGTTCTGTGTAAGGTTGTGCAGGGTTCCCATGTTAGTGCCCTTGAGACCCTGCGCCTTCCCGAAGCCGGTGATCTCGCTGGTTATGCTAAACTCAGTTTCGACGCCTTCGGATCGAACCGATTTAATAGCTCCCCCTGTTGGTCTGAATTTTTCCTCAAACAGCTTTTGTTCTATTGCCAAAATCTTCACCTCTTGCTGATTCTGCCTTAAGTATTTATCGGCCACCCTCGGTGAGAGCGAGGAGTCTTGGCACTCAAACGCCAGTAGAGCAACTATCGGCATTCGCTGCCAGAGCACGTGTATGATGTGTATATGAAGTGCTGGGCGGACGTGCGGTTAGCGTGCGAAGAAAGCACTCAAACCGATAACATAGCCGAAAGCTCGGGGGTTCCAACGAAAATCCACAATAGTGGGGCATACACTTAACGCTGCACAATAGGAGCGTTCAACACTAATGAAACGGAGGTGACCATAACCATGCCCACATACATCCTTCTTAATAAATGGACTGAAGAGGGAATCAAGACGGTGAAGGACGCACCACAACGAATAGAACACGCTCACGATACGATCAAGTCCGTTGGTGGAGAGCTAAAAGCCTTCTACTTTACCTTTGGAAGGTATGATACGATTGCAGTCGTCGAAGCTCCGAACGACGAGGCAATGGCGAATGCGGTGCTCAAGATTGGGAGCCGGGGATCTGCAAGGATAGAGACATTGAAGGCATTCCCAGAAGCAGAGGGGTATGAAATAATTAAAGGGCTTCCGTAACATCGACGCCTGTGCTGTACCGCAAGCACGTTAAGAACTCTAATTGTGAGCTTTGCTGCTCCCTTTGCTTCTTTTCTAATGTGAACGATCCATCCTAAACGTTACAGCCGCAGAAGTCCCGCTCTCGACACGCGATAAGCAGGGCAGCGGCACGTGCATGAAGGGGGAGCAGGCTGGTGAATGCTATGCGTGCTACACCTTGACAGCTTTTCGTTAATTTCTTCAACGTACACGGGCTTCTACGACCTGTCACAGTTTGATACATGCTGCTTGCCACTTAACTAGCCATGCCTGATGTCTGCTACTGGATCGGGATAATAGGAGAAACTCTCCAAGACAGTCCTGATGTGAGGCAGTTTATCAGTTCACGGCGTTTTCACCGTGACAGCTTAACCAATGAAGCCTGCTCATCGTTTGTGCAGATAATCCAGCGAGGCCTGAGAACTGGTTCGGATAACCGCACGGTTGGATAGTAGTAGCCTGTTTTTGCACGGTGAAGGGAGATTTTAGTGCGATGAATTTCAGAAACGCAGCTGTGCATGCAGACTGTTTTCGAATGATTCAGCGGCTAGCATAATGGTCCATGGTCTGTATTTAGCTTAGTCGTTCTGCTGTTAGTTGCATGAAGTGTCACTTTCACCACGTCTTCAAAGAGAGAGTTTAAGCTTACACGCACCCTCTCTACAACTTGATAGTCTTTTGTCGCTAGTGCGGCGCAGAGCCATGGCTGAACCGTGGGAAGCACGAAGTGGACGCTTCCCAAATATTGATATTGGGAATGACGCTGGATGTAGAGCCGTCCTTTTTGCTCTCCATGCTCTTCAGCTCAGGCTTTATAATACAACAGGGGAGGAGGACGATGGCTGAACCGCGGGACACTATTAAAATTGTAAATGTTGTTGCATCCACCGGCATTGGACAAGAAATAAACCTCAAGCAGGTAGCGCTTGCGTTAGAAGGCGCAGATTATGATCCTGGACGATTCCCGGGCCTCGTCTACCGCACCAAGGACCCGAAGACGGCTGCATTACTCTTTCGATCGGGAAAAATTGTCTGTACGGGTGGAAAGAGTATAGATGAAGCACATAAAGGCATTGAAAATGTATTTCAAAGTCTACGAGATATCGGAATCGACGTAAAAGGAACGCCGGAGATGAAGGTGCAAAACATCGTCGCGTCAGCAGATCTTCACTCAGCGTTGAATTTGAACGCAGTTGCCATCGGTCTCGGGCTTGAGAACGTCGAGTACGAGCCCGAACAGTTTCCCGGCCTCGTCTATCGGATATCGGATCCTAAAGTGGTGGTTCTTTTGTTTGGTTCCGGCAAACTCGTTATAACTGGCGGCCGAAAGCCCGAAGATACGGTTAACGCAGTCGATCGAATCGTTAAGGAGCTTAAAAGCGTAAGCCTTCTTTAGGTTACTCAGTTTTGGCCGCTACGCTGAACGATAATCCCTGAGATACAGGAGCTACAGGCGTTGCAGGGGTCGTGAAGGCGCGGCTTTGCACGTCTCAAAGAGTCACGCACGCAATCAGGGCGCTCGATCTAGCGATTGATCGAGCCCAAACCGAGGAGGTGAGGGCGGGCAGCCAAGAGACGCGACGCAACATTGTTGTGCGATCGCCTAATAAGATAACCAGTTTTAACATACATGGCGCCCCAGGTATAGATCGCCTCTATACGTGGATATTGAATCTGGAAAAATATATAATACACCATCTCTCCTACTGGATCCGTTGAGCGAACTGTGCTGCTGGATGCACTTAAAGATTTAGTTGTATAACAAGAGAAAGATAAAGAAGAGCGGACAGGAGTATAAAAATGAGCGATAAAAAAGCGTTAATTATCTTTAGCGAAATCGTGCAGTCCCTTGAAGAGATACGCGATATCGCCAAGGACCTAGTTAAGCAAGGCGAGTCGAAGGAGGGCGTAATAATTTCAGACGAGGAAATCGCACTGCAACAAATGAGTGGTGCACCAATCCATCAATTAAAATCAGCAGACTACTACATTAATGAGGAGGAGGCGGGACGCACACTCCTAAGAGGCTGCCAAGAAATCGAGGAGAAGACAGTCGAGATGATACAACTTTGCCTCGAGTTTACACATCCGTTATAGTATGGCCGACTACGGTAAGTGTGTAGGCGACGGGTCAGGTATTACTCCCTCCCCTTGCAATAAGTGCTTTTAGGTTCTGCATATCCGTCAATAGGGCGTGATGTCAATGTGTCAAGCTCTTTGTGCGGGTGCGTTATCGTGATCCTGTGTCCGTTGACGTCAATTTCACTGCGCAGGCAATGATCCTCCCTTCTTGAGACAAGAGATGGTAGCTTCATCGGTGGTACCTATGAGGGGATAAGTAAGCTTAGTGCTTCTGGCGATCGGCAGTGGAATATAGGAAGCAGTGGCGATGGGGGCATTGCCTTCACGCAAGCGACCGACGGAACACGTCTTTCCTTTTTTCTTATCCACATTTGCGCTTTTTGTGGTGCTCAAGCGTATATACTCATCTGCGTTGATGCTATTAGCCAACGAAATAGCCACAGCAGAGGGTTGAAAATGAATGAAACAGATGATGCTACACAAAGAATCAAAGCGCTTGAGAAGCGAGTAGAAGATCTCGAAGCCGATATAGGCAACCTTATGCAAATATTGCGAGGGGATATTATCGAGGGTATAGCAGTAGCCTTAGACGACATACAAGCACTGCTAGATATATTACCACACCATGTCCCATCGCTTGCTAACAAGTTACAGCCTATACATGACATAAATGAGTCGGCACGTTCTGCGCTTAGATCAAGCGAGGTATTTGAATGGAAGTCTCCATCTGAAGAGGAGTTAGGTAAGAAATAAGCGCGATACTGCACATCGACTATCTTCTTTCTCCGATACCGATGACACGTATCACTGCAGATAAATCGTTTGCTGGGCGCTAAACTTCAGATTCCCCATGGAGATGCTAGGAATGATGTTATGACAAAAGTCATCGCGATCAACGGAAGCGCACGAAAGGACGGCAATACCGCCTTCCTGATCCGACGCATGCTCGAAGAACTTGAAAACGAAGGCATCGAAACGGAGCTGATCCAGCTTGCCGGCAGGACGGTTCGAGGGTGCGCCGCGTGCGGGCAGTGCTTTGAAAACAGGGACGGGCGGTGCGCGTATGACGACGACATCGTCAACGGGTGCATTGCGAAGATGACCGAAGCTGACGGGATCATCCTCGGTTCTCCGGTCTATTTCTTTGATGTGACGGCGGAGATGAAAGCACTGATCGACCGTGCCGGGTACGTCTCGTTGGCAAACGACGGACTGTTCACGCGCAAAGTGGGGTCCGCCGTCGTCGTTCAGCGGCGGGCGGGCGCAATCCACGCCCTCGATACGCTGCTCCACTTCCTGCTCATCGGGGGTATGATCGTCCCGGGCCTGCCGCCGATTGGTGTGGGGAGGGATTTCGGGGACATTAAAAAGGATGAAGAAGGCATCGCGCGGGCAACGAACGTTAGCGTAACGATGGCGTGGCTTCTGAAGGCACGAACTACACGTTAAACCTTGTTTGGGCTAGTGAGCGGCGGCGTTATCGTTCTCGTCATGCTGCTCTTTTAGCCGTTAGGGCTGCTGCTCGGTTTGAGCTGGCTGAGTGACTTATCCCTCATTGCAACGCCCTCATCTTTAATTGCAATTATTCGTTCAAGATGAGTAATTGTATCCTTACATGCTTGATCGGGCTCCGCAATCCTCCCGGATCACGTTAATGCGCCTTCTCTACTTGCTCGTTGTCGTCCTTTTTCAACCGCTCGTAGAGTTCGGGACCCCAACACTCTTTTGCATGGGCACACCATTGAACGCACAAGTTCGTGTCGTTGAATACCGTTAACCCGCACTTGTAGCATTGCACCTCGGCATCCGACGAGAAAATCTCGACGTCCTCGCCGCATTGCGGACACTTCTTGATTGTAAGAGTTGGCGTTCGCAAACGTGGCATTCCACTACTGAACAGTAGCCTCCCTCCTGTGACCGGTCTCTAGATTAGCACGCTTATTCAAGGGGTGAATGTTGGCTTAATCGTTCCTATTCTTAGCGATCATTTTGGGCTATTATGATGTGACATAGACGACGCGTGCGAGAACGCCGTGCTGCAAGGATGGTGGGATATTATGCCCCGCTTAATGATCACTTCCTCACTTGACGACCAAGAACTGCGTTACA
>JAJRBK010000143.1 GCA_028679495.1 Methanobacteriota archaeon | reverse complement strand
GAGCAAAAAGGACGGTGATCAACGGACGGCTCTACGTCCAGCGTCATTCCCAATATCAATATTTGGGAAGCGTCCACTTCGTGCTTCCCACGGTTCAGCCATGGCTCTGCGCCGCACTAGCGACAAAAGACTATCAAGTGGTAGGAATGGTGTGTTTAAGCTTAAAATTTTCTCTTTTGCAATCGAGGCTAACGCCCGCCTGATCCGGTACAATCACCCATATCGTCAGTCGAATGGCGGCCGCTTTTTAAGCCAGATAGAAACGCCTGTTCAACGCTATACTCTACGATGTCTCCTCGCCGCTCACAAAATTCCTTAAATCACCTGGTTGAAGAAGCCTTTACTTTTTGTCAGAATCTGTTTGTGCTGTGTTATATCCGCTACACCTTTGGCATGGTTTGATCGCACGACAATACCAAATGTCGTGGTTTAAGATATCATCGCCAAGTTGTGGAACCGGTACGTTACGGCTTTTGTAGGTCAATTCAACCTGTTTAAGATAGGTTGACCCTTTGCCATTCATTTTTAACATATATAGCCCGCCATACGGAGTCCACTGAGAGGCCGTAACGTTGGGGGTCCTATTAACAAAGCCGCAATCAGCAACATCCGTATGTTCTTTGATTGTTTTTTGTATTGCGGCGTGCACGCCATAATGAAACGCGTCGTGTACGAGGATTATGCCATCTTCAGACATCCAAGGGAGCACTGCCTTGAGTTCCGTATATACCTGCTCAAAAATGTGTATGCTATCCAACAATACAAGATCCAGTTGTCCCCCCAATAGATCTGCTGCCTCAGGTATAGCTTCCGGGGAACTCTTTTCTAACAGTGTGTAACGACCGTAGAACGCCTCCTTTTTACTCTTGATCTGGGGGGTAGGATCTATTCCAACTAATGTGCCTGCTTTGTTGTCTTCCATGGCATTTGTTATTATCAGGGCTGAGCCACCCCACCTTACGCCGATCTCTAAAGCTCTATACGGCTTAAAAGCCCGTACAACAGAATATAAGAACAATCTATCTTCTATCGGCATGTCTGACGGCGCCGAAAACGCAATTCCAACCCTGTCTTTAACTACTATTTTTAGTATGTTGGCTAGTTGATCGGATGACAAGTTTTTGCACGTATCATACGCCAATCTCAAATAGCCCAGATAGGGGATTCTAACCATGTCAAGTAATCCGTTTTTAACGAGTTCACTAATGGCAGACAACTCCCGCCTTCCTGCCTTTATTTACGTTCGTTTTCTTTGCGTTGTATTGTGATACCTGATTTATCCTCATTCTTGTATTCATAAAGACCTATAATAAGATGGTCTTCAACAGCGTAGACCGCAACCCGCATACCCCTCGCATCGCCAAGTGATTCCGACAGCCTTAGCGTCAGGCAGACGTGGTTCCCCGCTCGGCCCCGTGCGACTCTGACAGTACCGAGGCACTTGGCTGACTGATGCTGCTGCTCCGGTGGTCCCATCTGCGCGTGAGCTTAGTCGTTATAATATGGTTGCTTACGAGAAGAAGTTAGATCGTGCATAAACGCAGCTTGAATTTGGGGCCCTAAGCCTGCCCTGCTTCTTGCTCCAACTCCTGAATTCGCTTCTCTGCAGGGACTGCTTGCGACCACGCGTTCTCAAACGAGGCGAGGAGATATTCAGCATATGTCGGGTCTTCACTCCAAAAGGCAGTGACAGGGGTATCAAGCGTATACTCGTCGATGCCGATGTTTATCGCGCTAATGCTCTGCTGCCTGTCGCCGACGTACATGAAGAGTTCATGCACCTCGTCACTATGACGAACGTCCTCGCCGTTCTTCAAGCTCATCTGTACTTCTCCAACGTTTGCCTGCGATATCGGAACAATCCCTCGTGATGCCCCGCCCTGCTGGATGAAGGCTCTGGCCTTTTCAACGAAGTCGTAGTTCCTTGAGAGGGAGTTAATGGAAGGGGGAATGAGCCAAACAAGCTCCTCCTGTGCTGATTCGAGTATCTGTAAGGCGACTGCAAGCGCATCTCGGACACCGTTGATGACTACTCCAGATGCCATGATAGTACGGTGACTTGAGGATGCTTAAAAATGCGCGTGACAATGTTATGTCACGGAGTCTTTCACACGACGAGATACTAAGGATAGGCGCTCAGCCGTACGGTGATGCTACTAGCGGTCGGCCTGCGGAGGGCCTTGCTCCAACAGCTCTTGTATCCGCTCTTCTGCAGGCACAGACTGCTTCCACAGCATCTCGTACGTTGTTGTGAGATATTGTGCGTAGGCGGGATCGTCGGTATATAAGGATGTTAAGGGCTGATCAAGTGAGACACTGCTGAGCTCCCAATGAATTCCACTTATGGACGCCTTTTTGTCAAATACGGCGAATATTGCTGTCTCTTCGCCAAGATAGCGGACTTCTGCTCCTATGTCGATGAGCTCTTGAGTCGCTTGAATCCCTGAGTATGAAAAATCGGTGACCAATATCCGGACGGCTCCCCCACGTTCGATGAACTCCTTTGTGAGCGGATTAATACCAAATAGAGAGACGACAACCACGGTATTTTCAGGGACAACTGCGAAAAAATCTTCTTCTAACGTGAGTATATGGGGCGCCACTGTGGCGAGGACTTCCTTGAGACCTTTCATAATCTTGAACGTCGTCACCTCATCGGAGGGCCGGAAGCGCTGTTGTTGGGCGAGCGCCTGCAACTCCCGCTTTCTCGTCTCCATCTCCCGCAGCTCGCTCTCGTGCTTTTTGAGCGCAACTTCAAGGGCAGTGTCGAGTTCCACGGCGGTGTACAAGGTCGGCGAATCGAGTGAAGGGCGCACCATGCCTTTGTCGATAAGACTAGTGAGCGTACGAAAGACGTCCTCACGGTACGTGTGGAGGGACTTGGCAAGCGGTGAAGGGGTTTTGGGGCCGTACTTGAGAAGGTGAAAGTAGCAGTGTGCCTCCTTCTCGGTGAGGCCGAAGCCGAGCAGGTGGGTGATGAAGTCGTCTTGATCAGTCATGCGGTTATGGTGCGGTGAAGCCACATAATTCTCTCTTTGGAAGTACATTAAACTATGGGCTTGATGATGAACCGTGTTGGAGTTTTATAGCTTTTTAGAGTTTTTCAACCGCACACAGTCTCTACGACGTATCACTCTCACAGCGTCTTCACCGCGACATCATAACGAATGAAGCTTGCTCATCGATTATGCATGCGATTCAGCAGCATGCCCCACCAGTTGATGCTCGTGTCGTTGCTCTAAAAGACAGCAACAACTAGACTTCTGTGAATCGTGGATTACAGATATCCCAATTTATCCAAAATACTCATGTTTGCGTCTTTGAGCGTATCGCACCCAGTCATTACCATGGCTCGGCGAAGATCATCCTTAACATACTCAAAATACAGCTTCACTGCCGCGTATCCTCCGCCAATGCACACTTGCGCGAGAGGTCTGCCGATCAGGGCTACATCCGCGCCAAGAGCCCGGATCTTGAGCACGTCAAATCCGGTTCGCACCGTTCCGTCCGCTAGTATAGGGATCGTTCCTGAAATCTCCTCTGCGATATCGGGAAGCACCTCTGCCACCCCTTGGCCGCCATCTAAGACTCTGCCCCCGTGATTCGATACGTAACACGCGCTGGCACCGGAATCCACCACCTTAACCGCATCATCCGTGCTCATTATACCCTTGAAGATTACGGGTTTTTTGGTGCAATCCACCAGTTCCTGCAACTCGTCCTCGCTTTTCCGGTACACCCTCTTCTCAGGAGTCACCCACGAGGTAGACCCCGCGCCTTCCAGATCAACGCCGATGGCAATTACGTCCAGTTTTTCTGCCAGCTGGAAGAGTTTAATCAGCCGATCTTGGGACTGGGGTTTGAAGAATGGAATTCCCCATCCCTTGTTCTTCCCCACTGTGGTGACCCCTAAGTCTTCAGGACTGCTGGGGGTATTCCCCACCATGCCGATAGTCCCGAATGTCTGTGCTCCCTTCAAGAGACCCCAATAAAACTCTTCTTCGGGGATGGCGTCATTCATGTTGTTTTTCACGCCGGAGAGGGCTGCCCCCATGACCGGGGCGGTGAGCTCCTTCCCGAAGATTGAAATGGACATCTCCGGTTCATGATGTGCCTTAATCACCCGCATTTTCAGCCGGTACTGTTGGAGGGCTCTGTAGTTTGCCTCAAATGTCTTGGCCTGTCCTGCACCCCCCAAGCCAATGGGGGCGCCATATCTCTGTCCGGTGCAAAGATGACTCGGATCACCGTCGCACACCGGATAAACACCACATAGACGCGTGAGTTGCTCCCTCGCTCGACGACGGTAGTATATCAAATCCCTTTCTACCGGTCTCCCCCCATCATCCGCCCTTTTTGGGGGCATTGCAGCATCACTTGCCGTCTGTAGATACGATTTTGGTGCCGCGCAAACAGGGCACCGATAGGAATCAGGAATATCCTCCACAGTAGTACCGGGTTCAAGGTTTATTGTTTGATTTCCGCTTGGCTCATCATAAACAAAAAGTCCGCAATTCATGCACCTGTATGTCATTTCAGATTCCCGGCCAAATTAATCAAATGTACGGATATGGTTCCACTTCAACCTCTTTCAGGCAAATCATTGTTTTTTCAGCTTCTCCTTTTCCTCTCTTTTTAGTTGCGCCACGGCTTTTGCGATTGCAATTCTGGGCGGAACCCCTTTCGGGCACACCAGACTGCAGTTCCCATAAAATTCACAGGCCCACCACCCTGTGGGAATATCTGCTGTTTTTAGTCTTGAGGTTCGCCCCTCCCGGGGGTCGATGTGGAACCGGTAAAGTTTGGCGAGAGCAGCGGGTCCGAGATATCTGGGGTTTTTCCCTTCAACGGGACAAGCCCCTGAACAAGCGGCACAGAGAATACAGTTGGTGTACACCTCCAGCTTCTTCACTGCGGCAGGATCCATAGTTCGCTCTTTTTCAGGATTATCAGCCGAGGGCGTGAAAACTGGTTCTATGAACCGATAGTACTGGAAAAATGCATCCATATCCACAATAAGGTCCCTGATTACCGGCAAATGAGGGAGGGGCTCCACTAAAACCTCTTCTTCAGGGTTCCACGGCACTGTTTCTGCAATAGCCGGGTACGGGACGATAGGGACTTTTAGACCTCCCTTCAGGAGGGATTCCACCTGAGTACGGCAGGCAAGCCGGGGGACTTTGTTAATCAACATAGCACACGTTCCGCAGACCGCTCCACGGCAGGAATAATGAAAGGCAAGTGAATCATCGAGCTTCTCCTGGAACTGGAATAAAGCCTCGAGCACCGTCATTCCTGGACGCAGCTCCAGTTCAAACGTATCATAATGAGGCGACACCATCCCCCGGTGATATCGATACACTTTGAGTATCACTAGTAAACGCGCTCCTTTGGTTCGAATATGCCCAACGTAGCGGGCTGATAAGAAACATACATTGTTTCATTTCGGAATCCCACTAGCGTGTGTTTCAGGAAGTTACGATCGTCACGTTCCGGATAATCTGTCCTAGTGTGAGACCCTCTGCTCTCCTCCCGGGCAAGAGCACCGCGAGCAACTGCCTCAGCCAGCAGAAGCATACCCTCCAGCTCTAGGAACCGAATAAGTGCTTGGTTTACCTCGCGCTCCTTGTTCTGGAGTGACACACGGGAAACTTGGTCCTGCTTGCTTTTGATCTCGTCGAGACCTTCCTGCATCGTCTGTTTTTCGCGGAATATTCCGAATTTGCTGGTCATCGTGTGGGTCATCGCATCCCTGACCGTAAAGAAGTGTTCCCCTCCTTCACGTCGAAGTATGCCTTCGATTCTATCGTTTACACTGTTTATAGCGGCTTTCACCAGCTTGTCATCGGGAGTGGGGGCGTTCTCAACGTCCTCAACAATCTTCTCGGCCACCAGGCGTCCGAATACTACGGTTTCAACGAGAGAATTTCCACCCAACCGGTTAGCCCCGTGGACACTGAGGCAGGAACATTCGCCTGCAGCATAGAGGCCTGGAACCTTTGTTGCACCGTTGATATCGGCGTCAATCCCTCCCATAGAGTAGTGCTGACCAGGCTGGACGGGTACTGGATTCTCGATAGGGTCGACACCGGCAAAATCCATTGCTATCTGCCGTATCCCGGGCAACCGCTCCGTGATCCGCTCCGCACCAAGATGGCGGAGGTCAAGGTGCACGTAACCACCCTCATAACCTCGTCCCCCGGCGATTTCCTGTTCGATGGCCCGTGCCACCACATCACGCGGAGCCAGGTCGACCGAATGAGGAGCATAACGTTCCATGAACCGCTCTCCATTCTTGTTTAGAAGAATACCCCCCTCACCGCGGGCTCCTTCTGATATCAAAATGTTAGTTCCGTAGAGGGTGGTGGGATGGAACTGGACAAACTCCATGTCCTTGAGCAGTGCGCCGGCACGGAGGGCCAAAGCCTGTCCGTCTCCGGTGTTAATTAATGCGTTTGTCGACTTATCGAAAATCCGACCAAAACCGCCTGTGGCCATGAGGACTGCCTTTGCCAGGAAGCCATGGACTTGGCCGGTCATAATTTCCAGGGCCGTACATCCTATGCAACGTCCGCCTTCAGTTATCAGTGATATGGCGAAAAACTCCTCATAGACCGGGATTTCTCGGCTCACTACTTGTTCATAAAGGGTGTGGAGTGCATTGTGACCAGTACGATCCGCTGCATAGCATGTTCTTGGAAAACCTGCCCCTCCGAAAGGGCGCTGCGCGATTTTTCCGTTTTCAAGCCTTGACCATACTGTCCCCATATGTTCGAGTTCGATCACTGCGGTAGGAGCCTCGCGACACATGCGTTCAACAACATCTTGGTCGGCTAAGTAATCAGACCCTTTAATGGTATCATAAGCGTGGCTTTCCCAGCTGTCAGTCGCCCCGTCTTCGCCTTTGACATTCCCCAGCGACGCGTTCATCCCCCCTTGGGCCGCCACAGAATGGGAACGCAAAGGATGGACCTTTGAAACTACCGCGCCGTTTAGACCGGCATCTGAGATACGAAGGGCAGCTCGAAGTCCCGTCAATCCTCCACCGATGATGAGAATATCATGGTGATGAATCACTGCATCAATCCTCCATTTCACACACGAAAAAAGACCTCATAACATGACCGTCGAATAATCTTTTTTGAACAGCCTCCGCCCTGCTAGTCATCCCTCCTTCCAGACTGAGCAACATGGGGGGATACCATCTTCGCTGGATCGACCACACGATCAAATTCATCTTCTGACATATATTCAAGCTCTAAAACAGCTTCTTTAAGCGTTAAATCATTATCTAGTGCATAGTGAGCGACTTGTGATGCGTTATCATAGCCAATTATAGGGCTGAGGGCAGTTACTAACATGAGCGATTGTGCTAAGAAGTTGTCAATCTGCTTTTTATCCGGCTCAGTTCCTTCCACCAGGAACAACCGGAAGGTATCGCATCCGTCTGCCATAATTCGAATGGAATGCATGATGTTGCGGATGATGAGTGGCTTATAAGCGTTCATCTCAAGATGACCGCCCCCTCCGCCAATAGCAACCGCCAAATCATTAGCCATTACCTGAACGGCTATCATAGCCATAGCTTCACATTGTGATGGATTAACCTTCCCAGGCATGATGGAAGACCCAGGCTCATTGGATGGAATGATAAGCTCATGTAAGCCGCAACGCGGACCAGAACTTAAGATACGAATATCATTGACAATTTTATAGAGAGAAGTTGCCAGGGTTTTTAGGGTGCCACTCAGCATGACCAGAGCGTCATGAGATCCTTGCACCGTAAATTTATTAGGCGCAGTTATAAAGGGAAAGCCAGTCAGTCTAGCAATTTCAGCTGCCACTTTTTTATCAAATCCCTGAGGAGCGTTGATGCCTGTCCCGACAGCGGTGCCTCCCAATGCCAGATGATACACGCCGTGCATACTCTTATCTAAACGTTCTAAATCATCATCTAACAAACCCACATAACCAGAAAATTCCTGTCCCAACGTGAGGGGCGTAGCGTCTTGCATATGGGTACGTCCGACCTTTACAATCTCCTCCCATTGGTGTGCTTTGGTGTGTAATGAATTGCGCAAACGTTTCACCGACGGTATTAACCGCCCGTTTATCTCCTTTGCCGTGGCAATATGCATGGCGGATGGAAAGGAGTCATTTGAGGACTGCGATCTATTAACGTGGTCATTGGGATGCACCGGTATCTTACTGCCCAGCGGATTCTCAGTTAGCTGGGAGCAGCGGTTGGAAATTACCTCGTTCACGTTCATGTTGAAATGAGTCCCGCTTCCAGTCATCCACACGTGAAGAGGAAACTGGTCGTGGTGTTGACCGGCGAGAATTTCATCACACACTTGGACTATCAGATCCCTGCGGTCCTGCGTCAGCTGGCCGAGCTGAAAATTCACGACAGCTGCTGCCTTTTTTAGTATAGCGTAGGATCCGATCATCTCTCGCGGCATTAAATCGCCGCCAATACTGAAATGCTCCAAAGAACGCTGTGTTTGCGCTCCCCACAACTTGTCAGCAGGTACTTTAACCTCTCCTAAACTATCCGTCTCTGTACGGAACTTATTGACCATATTGACTCCTTCAGTGCCCTTGTTTCTTTGTTTTATACTTAAAGGTTAGACAGACTGCTGAAATAAGAACGATGATACCGGCGACGTAGCTGATTTTGACGACGTCATTCCGCAAATCATCGAGATGGCAGATATGCTATCTGGGGATTAGTTAGGCAATTTCCTGGTCGATTTGAACAACAACAGACATATCGTTTAGGTAAATATCGCGCTACAGGCAGAACAAGCGTTTTTAGGAGCTGTGTCATAGATCACTCCTTCGCTGCACCCTCGTCACAATAGAACAGATCCGTCAGGTCATATTGCACCTGCACAGGACAGTCTGGGCAAACACAGTCACTTCTCTCGACCGACTTGTCGCTCCTCCCTCTCGAGCAAAAGAGTCCGCCGCTCAAGTCACTGCTATCGTAGGTCGGGCAATCCCCGCCATAACATATGCACATTTTGTAGTTTGCGTCCGTGTTGGGAACTCTCACATATTTACCTCCTATTCGAATTCTTACGCTCGTCTCTCTACAACGTGTGCTGTTAGTTCTTGTTGGTCGGAAGCGTCACTTGCACGGTGTGCTTATCATCACTGCACGGTAATCGTCCCCTTCATAAAGGTGTGAATGCTGCAGTGGTAGGGGAACGTCCCCGTATCGTTGAACTGACGGGTGAACGAGTTACCAGGGCTCAGGTTGCCCGACTCAAACGCCCCCGTATCAGACGTGACCGTGTGCGTCGTCGAGTCGTCATTCGTCCACGTAACGTTCGCCCCTTTACTAATCGTCAGTGCAGAAGGGTTAAACGCAAGGCCTTTCATCGTGACGGTATTCTGGCCGGCCGTACTCACCTGGGGCGATGACGAGGGGGCGGGACTCGGATTAGAATACGACGTGCACCCTGCCGTCAGAACCACCGCTCCTATGAGCACTGCCAACGCTAAGAGCATGAGTTTTTTCATGGTTTGCCTCCGTAGCACGCG
>JAJRBK010000142.1 GCA_028679495.1 Methanobacteriota archaeon | reverse complement strand
TTCCAGCGTTTCAGACTAGGTCGGAGACTGCACCAGGCGCCGGTCGCCGACAGGTTCTTTTAGGCTGACTTAAACAATTCATCAAGGTTTTAAGGTGACGTTCGCCTTCCACTTTCCTAACCGGAATGCTTCGTTCAATAAAACCAGAAACGCCTAGAAGTTCGTTCATTTGAGAAGAGAGCTTATAGGTGAGGCGTCCTCTCTTATTCGGTTTCTTTTGACTGATCAAGATCGCTTTTGACAACAGCCGACTATTATGCATGTCTCCCTCTACGATGAGAAGGCTGTGAAGGTTCTCCTCGAGCGTTCCTGCCCGTCGTATGTGTGCATTATTGCTGTACCGCTTACAAGCTCTCTCGGTTTCTTGTCCTTTCAGCCGGTCAAAGCAAACGACTTCTTTCACTATTCATGGCTAAAATGACTTCTTGGACCGACTCCAACTCACCTCATAGGTATTTTCCTTGAACATGGGGCGATCTGCTTATTTTAAGGGAGCGAGAGACTCCCTGTTAAGGTTTGAACCCCTCCACCAGTCCCGTCATTCGTTCATCAGGCTGTATCAGATTGACTTTGATAAAACCGGCCGATTCGAGTGATGACTTAATTTCTTCAAAAGAATAGGTCCGGCCTCCTGCAGTCCCAACAAGCATATTCACGGCAAAAAAGGCCCCGCTGGTCGGCTGGGTATGGTCCGAACTCATTACATGGTCACGGATAACCAGTCGTCCCTCCGGTCGGAGCGCACGGAATATCTTCCGGTACAGCTCAATATTTTGTTCCGGGCTGTTTTGATGAATAATAGCCGAAAGCAATGCCAAATCATACCCTGTTGGAAGTTCATCGCTATAAAAATCACCGGCGACCAACTGGACTCGGTCAAGCAGACCGGTAGTGGCCAGACGCCGTCGGGCCATGTTAATGACCGACGGCAGATCAAAGATCGTGGCGGTCAGGCCGGGCGAGGCTTCGAGAAAAGCTTGTGTATATGCGCCAGAACCGCCGCCGATGTCGAGCAGTTTCCTGGCCTCGCCTGGTTTTATAGCTGCCACTATCCGGGGAGCCATCTCATTGGCGATGGCATGCATGGCACTGGTAAAAGCCTCCTGTTCGCTTTCATTGATGTCAAACGTTGTTCCTCTGATCCTATCTTTTCCACGGCGTACAATATCCGTCAAATCCGACCACCTTTTCCATCCTCCGGTAGCCATCATAGCTATGGGAAGTATCGAAGTCGGTGACTCCTTGGACAATATGGAGGCTACTTCGGCCGGACAATGGTACTTCTCTTCCTTTTTCTCAAGTAAACCCATGCTCACGACAGCATCAAGCAATATGGTGACGCCCCGCACAGTGGCTTCTAATCTATTCGCTGTTTCCTGGGCCGACATCGGATTTTTCGCTAGCAGAGTAAAGACATCCATTTCGACAGCAGTCAGGAATATTCTCGATTCTCGGAATTTTGATGCCAGGGACATGATCGCGAAAGGTGTCATCGGCATAGGTTGTCTCCACGACGTTTATTTGTCTGTTTGATTTACTTTGATTGACAAGACATAGCTTTTTCGCGGGGTGAGTATATGAGGCGTAAGGTTTTTCGGCTAGTGACGGACGGATTGTCCTTCTCTCTACCGCACGGCAGACGCGGCTTCTTTTGGACTTCTGTTCTGAATACCGTTTCAAATGTTAGGTTAATAAAAAACACAACAAGCCGATAGTGTCACTTAAACGCCACAGCGCGAACGCCTCCCATATGTCGCAACGAAAACATCTGTTGTGTGCAAAAAGAGACTCCAATACTGCGCTCTAAAGAACAGCGTATAAGGCCCTAACTAGTGATGGCGCACGATCGTCTCCCTCAGTTGCGGATGCAATGCAATTGTTCATGACGTAAGCAAGGCTTAGTCTAGCGTCACGGTCAATAACGACAGCTGAACCACCGCCGCCACCCATAAAAAGCGCTCGAGGATTCGGCGCAAATGGCATGTCCTCACTAACAAGGGCAAACCCAAGAGCCCATCGAATTGGAAGCTTAAGAACAAGATCAGTACCGTGACACTGAGCCTGAAACGCCTTGTCAATCGTGGGTACGGTGAGTAATCGGACGCCATCGACTTCGCCACAGGCCAACATCGAGGCTATTCGTGCGATTGAGTGGGCATTGCCATAGCCATTGGCTGATGGAATCTCAGCAGCCCGCCACCCTCGAGACCGACTGACTATGACAGGGTTGTCCTGGTCGATCAAGGGATACATCGACTTCTGCGACAGCTCTGGCAAGGAACCAGAGACCACGTAGTGAGGGTCCCCAGGCTGCCACATCGGTGGGGGAATCATCTCGGCAACGCGAGAGTCGTCTGTCTGAGCAAGACCTATGTGACAGTCAGCCCGGAGCGGCTCAGCAATCTCCTCACGGAAGAAGGCGGCAACGGTCTTGTTGGTTATGCGTCGTACCACTTCTCCCACGAGAAAGCCCTGCGTAAGAGCGTGGTAGCCGCACCGCGTCCCAGGTGCCCACGAAGGTTTCTGTGCAGCCAGTAGACTGACGATGCGATTCCAGTCAAACAATGCCTCGACAGGTATTCTTTCATCAAACCAGGCTAGACCCGACTGATGGCTCAGGAGATACCTCAATGGGATGTCTTCCTTGTCGGCCTGTGCAAATTCTGGCCAGTACCTGGCCACCGGGGCGTCAAGATCAAGTTGGCCCCGGTCGACCAGTAGCAACGCACACAGAGCCGTCATCGCCTTTGTCGTTGAATAGAGACAGGCCAACGTGTCGCGCTCCCACGGAAGCGTTCGACCGGCGTCGGCGTAACCAGCCCAGACATCAATTATAAATCTGCCATCTATTGTCGCTGCAAACGATGCACCGACATCTCCACGATTCGTGAAGTTGTCGGCGAACGCTTCCTTCACCGACGAGAAGCGTTCATCGCAATGACCGTGGATGTCAAACTCGCTTAGCGTGGCATCTTTTTTCATTGTTAATGACGAGGAGCAGATGATAAATGTAGTTTGGCTCAATATAGATAGTCATTCTTGCACTATAGCTGTAGTTCCAGCGCGATTCAACTACATGACCTCCGCCTGATATAGGCTAACACCTCGCGTGGGACGCCTCACGCGCCGTTTTCTGACAACTTCCCGAAACGAGTGGCCCATTGAGTTCCATTCATTGATCCGCGCCACGACGTATGTAATACTGCCGACGTCCGAGAGTTTGCACCGACCGACGATCACACGCACAAATAAAGCACAGGTGTCATAATTTTCACATCTTATCGGTTTCAAAAGGCAAGCGTTAAGAACATAGATAATTATTGATACAGCGGTGCTTACATGCCGTACTGTTCACAATGCGGAACCAAGAACGAGCAAGGAGAACAGGTCTGCACAAATTGCGGAGCGTCACTCTACGACAGGGGTCGCAGGCGGGACCGACGTGACGGCTGCTACGGGTCGCGCGACGAGGGGCGTCCAGGGGATGAATGCTTTGGCCTTCCCCACGGAAATGTGATCGTGGGGATCATCTTTGGTATCCTCATTCTCATCGGAGCAATCTTGTGGATCCTCTCATTAACATTCGGTATCACGTTCAACACGACGTTAGTCGGGCCGATCATTGCAATCATCATCGCAGTCCTCATCATCGCTGGGGCGATTTACCAACTACGACGTCGATCGTAAAGGGTGTTTCAGTCACGCTACGCACGCCTGTTCGCACGTTCGGCAAATCCGTTCGTGTCTGTCTTGCGAGAGGAGAATTCGCGTAAAGAGCGCTAACATACAGCTGCCGATAATCAGCACGTTAAGCGCAAGACTCTGACCGCTGCCGTCGGCACCAATCAGCGCAAGTAGCATCCCTACGACCATAACAGCGTTGACAAAAAAACGACGTGTTGGTCCTTGAGCGTTAGTCACCGCGTACGACACGACGCCGACTATCACTCCTAGCGCTCCCACAGCGGAAGCGAGCCCGTATGGTAGGTTGTACGGACGCTGTAGCAAAAATACATAGCACGCTGCTGCGAGCGAGATAAGTGCACCTGTGAATAGCCCTGTGCATGCAGCGCACAGCGTTTTCCCCCCGAAGAGAAACTCGTGCTGATAGTACCGCTCGCATGGAGGATGATGACCGTGTGTCAGTGTTATGCCAGCTATTGCGGATGTTGTTTGGTAAACGTCCTGTCGCTGGGGCGACGCCTGGCGCTGGTTGCCCGGGTGCATGGAGGGCCGTCGAGCACAACGCTGTGGGAAAAAAACGGCGGTCATTCCTAAAATGCATACCACAGAGAAGAGCGATCCAGTTAGCGGCTGTCGCCACGCAACTTCATCGTGAACGTGCGGTGACAGAAGCGAAACCGCCGTGAGCGCGCCGAGTGCGCATACCGAGACGACGACAGAAACGAGCAACGATCGAGGCCGATCCGCTCTCTTAGCCATTGGGGAGTCTCCGAAACAAGTCCCTTAGCTCTTTCATAATGTTCTGCTTCGCGAAATACCGATAGGTCTTGCGTCTGAGCGGATTCGTCGTGAGGAGTCCTTTAACGAGGCGTGGCAACGAGCCGTAATAACTTCGGTAGCACGTGTAGAGCTCTTCTTGCACCTGCCGCAGCGACAGGGTCTCCGTCGGCATGATCGCGTGGGTCATGTCGTAGTGCGCCCAATTATGGTCTTCAATCCAGCCGTTGTTTAGAGCGTCGTTGTAGAGGCGCGTTCCGGGAAACGGCGTCAGTATCCCGAAAATCGCAAGGTCAGGGTCTAAGGCGTCAGCAAACGCACGCAGTTCGGCGATCGACTCGGCAGAGTCCCGTCGTTCGCCGATAATGAACATCGCTTGCGTGAAAATATCGTTGCGCTTGAGCATGCGTACTGCCTCCTGAGCGTCGCTCGGACGAAGGTTCTTGTTAAACGCTTCCAGCGTTGATTCGCTGGAGCTTTCGACGCCTGTGAGCACCCAGCGAAGGCCGGCCTTGCGCAAGGTCGGTAGCACTTTCTTATGTTTTGCCACGTCATCGCAGCGCGCTTGCATGAACCACATGAGCTCTTTCGAAAGCCCCCGATGGATGAGTTCCTCACAGAGCGCACGCGTGTGGCTTCCCAAGCCTAAGTTATCGTCGGTGAGCCACTGGAAGCTGATACCGTACGTTTCATAAACGTGTTGCATCTCATCGGCTATCCGTTTTGGCGATTTGCTCCGCCAAATCCGTCGCCAAAACACACATTGACTGCAAAAGGAGCAGTTGTTGGTGCAGCCTCTCGATCCCTCGATCAAGGCGTATCGCTTTGACGCGTCTGCCATTGACTCGAACTGGTACTTTTCGATGACGTCCGCGACAAAATGATAGCCTGGGTAGGGCAACTCATCCAAGTTGGTGAGCAGCGGCCGATCCGGCGTGTGGTATATCGAGCCGTCGTGTGTGAACGACACGCCCGGCACTTGCGCGAGGGGGCGCCCATCCCGGTGGGCGCGAAAGAGGTCCACGAGGGTTGCTTCGCCCTCTCCTCGAATCACAACGTCGATCTCAGGGTATGTCGCAAGACTCTCGTCAGCAGTTGCAGTGAAGTGTTGACCACCAACGACGGTGAGGATGTCAGGGTTGACGGTTTTGGCGGTCTCGGCGGCGCGTGCCGTGATATACGCATTGCAGGTTGCTAACCCGCTTGGAACAACGACGTCAGGATCCACGCTTGCAATGCGCTTTTCAAGCCCTCTCCAGTCGACGTCTATCGCCTGACAATCGAGCACCTCGATCTTGACGTTTTCGTCGTGTTGCTCGAGGTAGGCAGCCAGTTGTAGGATCCCCAAAGGCGGCGACAGGTACTCTCCCATCACAAACCACGGGTCTTTTGGCGGTTCGATAAAGAGCACTCTTGGTGGTCTCACAAAGGCCTGTTTGTGCGACATGGATAAAAAAGATTCGGAAACCCAAACAGTCTTAACGCGAGGATCTGACTGCGTTCCCTTGGTCGTGTTGGGAGTGTCCCATCAAGTAGCCGCCAAAACCAATGAGCCACATCACGGAAGGGTAGACGATCCAGCGTTCCGCTCCACCGGGACCGATGAGTCCGAAAATGGGATTTGCATCCCCATAGATGACGCTGATGACAAGCCCAGCAAGCGCGATAACGCCCAATATGACTGCAAGGTAGCGGAACGGCGCGCGCAGAACGCCGTAGGATACGATGGCAGCAATTCCTCCTATTGTGAAGGCGAGCAACGAAAACAGCGTATGGATGGCGAGACTTCCTTCTGTGCTGCCGTTAAAGGCTGCGACGCCGAGAGCGCTGACCCCGAAGAGCGCGAGCAGGAGGGAGAGCACGGTCACGACGCGTCCTGTTCCAACGCCGCGGTAGATAAAGTACGCGCCGGCGATGAGCAGAACGCCACCAACAGCAAGCGTCGCAGCAAAAATGGTCGCAGCCGGCTGTTTGATGATGCTGTTTGGAGGTCGGCTTGCCCCTAGATCGCTTATGTCGTTTCCCGATGTGCTGTACCCTGGGTAAGTGGCCTCAGCGGTGATTATCCCCATGATAACAACCACGCCCGCAATGAGGAGCAACGCCCCAGCGACGTTTTGGTAGTTCATGATGGTACATCAAGCGGTCTGGGGTTAAGAGTTGGCCGCGATTGGAGCGAGCCGGAATTGCTGGCACCGCAATTTTCTGTCAGTCCTTGCGTCACGACGTCTTGTTCCCAACTGACGTTAGCACGTTCCACGCTCCCAAGCTGTGCGAGTAATCCCCTGAACCTGCCTGTACCGATACTCGAGGGGTCAACCACCCATATATCGATGCGCTTGTCAGCGGTATCGTAATTGCTGAGCGGCCCATCGTCATAGGCTGCGTGCCACCGGTTCTCAGCGACTGTTCCTGCCGAGTAGCCTTGGCTTACATAGGACTGCCGAAGCTGGTTGAAGAGTGCGTCTTAGTGACGTACAGATGCCCAGATGCGCTCTCGCTCACGTGCGGATCGAGTGCGCTTTGTCTTTGGTTATTGAACGATACAAGGACTGGTGCAGTCCCCCCACGTAGTCCCACCCGATTCTCTTCTCTACGTACGCACGCGCCCGGCGAGCGTATTGCTCCCTCATCTGCTTATTTGACAGGAGCATGACGATATATTCCTTCAGCTGATTGGGATCACCGTGCGAGACAACGATTCCCGCGGAACTCGCGTGCACTTCGGCCATCAGACCGCCCACGTCAGTGACGATAGTCGGCTTGCCGAGCGAAAACGCGTGTGCGAGCACGCCTGATTGCGTGCTCTGATCGTATGGCAAAACGATGATGTCTGCGGCGTTTTCCACCGTGAGGTATTCGATAGCGATAAACGACCCCTGAATGACGACGATGCTCTCTCTAGCCGGTGACTCTTCCACTGCCTTAAGCAACATTGGTTTGTAGCGGACGCCGCTTCGTGATCCCGGTCGGGCATCTCCCGCGATGACGAGCACGGCATTTGGAACCTGTGCGACGACCTCTGGCCATATTTCAACTACGTCCTCGAATCGCTTGTACGGCTCCCACCAGCCTAGACACATCACGACGTCTTTGCCCTCAAGGCCGTATTGCCGTTTGGCCTCAAGCACGTCTGGCACGCCTCCTGCTTCAATGACTTCAGCTCCGTGCGCTATAACCGCGACGTTCTGCGGCACCCAGCCCAGGTTCACAGGCAAGAAGATCTTCTGCAACTCCTCGTGTACGACGCCCGCATCAACGAGTTGTAAACTTATGTTCATAAACAGACGTTCCTTGTCGCCTAGGGTGCGGTACACCGAGTGATAGGTTATAACGGTCGGAATTCTTTGGAGGTTCAACTCTATGAGGAGATCCAATAGATCGGTGCTCAGTTTGCCGTCGATATCGTACAGTCCATACTCGTGTTGTATGTGAACCACGTCGGGCTTGAGCTCCGTGATGACCTTAAGAACGTCTCTGAACCACCCGGCCTTTTCGGGATTCATCACCGGAAACACGTTTTCCTGATCATCGTGGCCACCGACGTTGCGATCGGGATTGCAGATAATATAGACTGTATAACCACGCTGTGTAATGGCCTTAATCAACTCGTGTGAATAGACAGCGATGCCATCAAACCTCGGGGGGTATGTCGTGATGAAGCAGATCCGCAAAGGAGGGCCTTCAACGGGCACATCTGGTTTTTCTTCTGAGCTCATCGTATACACCTGCCGTCACGTGTCATGTGGCACGGTACTCGCTCTTGACAGATATATGCATGAGTTTTAGTCGCCCACAACGCACGTATGGACTTACCCCGCTGCGCGAAAAAGCATTCTTGAGTGAGTATCACGCGTCGCTTCACTCAGTCTCGTTCTAAACGTAGTTCGCGACGTTATTCTCTTAGGTGCTTCTTGCGCTCAAGATCATGCAATCAAATCGGAGGGCTCCGCCTGATATAAACGGGCCGAAATTGAGGCCCGAGTGCTCTTGCAGAGCGGCCACTCGATGTATTGCTCGTTTTTTCATGACACGGAATGCAGGCCGTTCTGCTATGTTCAATGCAGGCACGATGTTCCGAGACGGGGATCTCCACGTTTTTGGCACTGAATCGACCGACGTGTCCGTGCCTTCGAAGGGACGTCAGAGACTAACGTGGTCGGCGCCGGGCAGGTCTTCCTCAGGCTTCACGGCGGTGAGCCGTCGTTTTCGCCCCGTTGAATGGCGTACTGGGCGACCTTGCTGCCGTCCATAACACCCTGATCACAATCGAAGCGGTAGTGGATCCCTGCATAAACGCGGGAGAGAGACGCTTCCTGAACCTTCGCCTGTAGCTCGCTCTTTTCGTTCGGGAAGATATAGCTCAAAACTCCGCCAGAAGCGCTAGAAAAGTCAGAGTGACCGGAGGTGTACGACGGAAAGTTTGGAGTTGGAAAGGCCGTCTTAATGGTCGGATCGGCCTGAATAGGCCGTGGGTACCAATAATCGTACTTGGCCTTCCAGCAGCAGATTCCAGCATCCATTGCCGCGGTGTTCATAAGCGCGAGGGCTCGACTAGAGCGCAGTTCGTTGAGGTGGTAGCTCTGAATCAAATCGGACGCGATCTGGTTCCAGTGCCCTGGAGGATCATTGTCCCAAAACAGGGCGATCTGCAGCTGTTCGGCCGTTCGACCGTTTGCGATTTGCTTGACTTCTTGTAGGGATGCGTTGAACTGTGCGGAGCCAAACACGGGGGGCGATGGTGGCATGACAAGGTCGGACGAATTGAGGAGCCACGGTGTGACGTTACCCCAGTTCGGCAAAAACGGCGGCTGCGGCGGCGATGTCGTACTCACCCACTTGTCCGGCCCCGTCGGCACGGTGCCATTCCACGGGGTATTCGAGCCATCGTTTCGAGCACGAGCGATGACGGCTAGCGCGACGGTGCGGCCTAGAGAATCCCCAGCGGTGATGTCGCTGCGGAAGTTCACCCCCGCCGCGAGCCGGGACTCTTCGTCCGCAGCAGCCTGCGTGGACAGCCACGCCGTTTCGTTGGGATAGAGGTACGAGAGCACAGCCGATGATGCCCCAGCTACGGCTGCGTGATCGGACGGATATGCTGGATCGGAGGTTGTCTGCACAGCAGGCTGGATACTAGGATCGATATCGTGTGGGCTCGATCGGTTGTAGGTATACTTGTTGTTCCACGCAGAGACGAGCGCGTCGTACTGCGCCACGCTCAACAGCGCATAAACGCGCGAGGCCATTGGTGCTGAGGTGCCGTTTTTTATGACGAGGCTGCGGGCAATCTCGTTCCAGCGTACAGCGGAACCGTTGTTCCAGTAGCCAATGCTTTCATTGACCGCAGGCGTCCGATTGAGCTGGAGTGCCTTCAGCTCATTGACCTCTTGATTGAATTGTGATGAATCTCGCGATGGGGGAGGGATTGAACGTGGCACATCGCTTGAATTCAAGACGAACGGCTTCCAGCTGCCGCCCGTTGGCTCTGCGGCGAGCACAATGCCTCCCGAGCTAGCTGGGTTGTTTGTCGAGGTAAGACACGCGCTGGCGCTGACCGTGACGAGCACCGAAACGAGGGTGATAGCTACCAGTGCGCGCTTCGCCCTGCAATACGTTCCCGCACTTTTATCCATCATCAGACCCCTCATTTATGCCGTTGATCTGTCGCCTAGTCAATGACGTGCTTGTTGCTGTTGTGGCACTAGGCGTTGGTGAAGATGTTGTCGGACTCGTACTCCGTGCAGCGAGGACAGCGACAAGCGTGACCGCCGCTAATGTCCCTGCTAAACGATTTCTCATGGCAAGTTTCATGCACTTTCCGTAGCCGTGCCATTACTGCACCGCCAGAACCATAAAGATTAGGCGGGCTATACGCAGCTAAAGCAAATACGGAGAGCGTCCTGTCAACATCATGCGTGCGGCAGCTTCGAAAAAACGTGACTTCGCGTGATTCGAATCGGAGGCCTCCGCCTGATATAGGCGTGGTCTGGTGGTCCAATGAGTGTATACACATCCCACCAGAATGCTGACTAGGAGTGCTAAAAACCCTCTATTTGGCGTGTACGGAAAAATAGGAAGCTTTAAGTCGAAGAAGCCGGAGCTTCACACGCCTGTACTTATGACATGGTGGCTCCCTTCAACTGGCACGTCATTGAAAATCGCCGGAGCATGCGGCATTGCCTCTATCATCGTTGCGGGAGTCGCTACTTCGCTCGCCATCTTTTATTCGTCAGGCTTCAGCTACACCCAAAATTGGCTCAGCGACCTCGGTGGCACAAGCTATGCGGCCTTCTTGAACGTGCCCCGACCCTCAGTCAGCTCGCCTACCACGATCCTCCTTAGTCAATGGGGCCTTTTCGTAGCGGGGCTCCTCGCGATTGTATTTGCTGTCGGGCTCTTTCTTCAAGCTGACTCGCCCGTATACCGGCTTGGGGCGGCGCTCGGCATCGTCGGAACAGCTGGGCTCTGTGCAGAAGGCATTTTCCTAGCGCCGTCCGGGGTGCCACACCTTATGGCATACTACACCTTTGGCTTACTGGCCCCGACGCGATGCTCCTCATCGGAGGTACGTTTGTCCTTTCAGAAAAATGGCTGGCGGGATGCTCGGTTGCGCTGGGCATTGTCGCTCTCGGAGGCACATCGATGACCGCCTACGG
>JAJRBK010000141.1 GCA_028679495.1 Methanobacteriota archaeon | reverse complement strand
CTTTTGATCACTCATCTCTACTGTCGTCACTCGATCTATGAGGTTTTTTCGTCCCTTATGTAATCTTGGATTCTCCTCGTGCAATTACCCCGAAGTTACTTGTACAACTCGTCAGTAGAGGTCCTGGTTAATGGACGCAGCGGCGGTCTTGAAACCAAGTCTGCGACAACCATTACCGTGCTCTACCATAACTGTTGTGCTATGGCTACTAGTAACGTCTGCAGCAAATCGCTGGCGAACATCCTCAATGCCTCCGATGCTGCCCGATCTCGCGCATCAGGCAACTTTTTTCCGATAGAGGTCACCATAATAGAACCCAAACGAATCTTCAAAATAGGAGCTCTGCTCGTTGAGCAGTTGGTGAGGCGCTGACATAACCTGCTGGGGGAATGCAAGCGAGATATCAAAACCAGCAACAATTAGGAGAGTTAATTACCCCTTCATAGGAACTAGCAGTTCTGTCGTAAATTTACCACCGAAGGGCAAAAACCGATTCTCAGAGCGAGCAACATCTCATGCCTATTGGTTGTCACTGCGCAAAAATCGAGCAGGTTGTAGAGCGATGGGCAAAAGAGTATATCATATACATAACAGCTCATTCATTTTAGATTGAATGGTTTCTATGATAAGCCTCGCTTTGTTATGCCACGAGTTTTGTTGTGCAATTTGTCTCCTTGATTCTTGCCACTCTGTGGCATCATACGCCAGAAACGCGTTTATGCCGCTCACAAATTCATCCTGTGTTGCTGCTACTTTCAGGAGGTTACCCCTGTCGAACTCCTTCAGTTCTCGTGTGGCAGTGGCGACTACAGGTTTGCCTAACGAGAAATATTCATACAGCTTCACCGGGTTAATTGAGTCGGTCATTGTGCTGATTTGAAAGGGGATGAGCGCTACATCGAACATTTGAAGGTATGCTGGGAGCTGCTTTCGCTCTTTGGCTCCTAATATGAAGACGTTTGTTGGCTTGTGGTGTGTTTGGCGACGCTGCTTATCAAGGGGCCCAATCAGCAGGAAGTCGACTTCGGGAAGTTCTCGTGCGGCAGCATAGATCAAATCCATGTCGACCGGCCAGTAGGTGCCCATATACCCCACTGTTTTTCTATCCGTTCTTGTGTAGTCGGTAATCTCAGACGAGTTTTTGTTCGCCTCAAAAAACGGGGCGTCAGTCCCGTTTGAAACCATCACGACGTCCTTTCCGTCCGCTATCGACAGGGCGTCGTCTCTCAAGCTGAGAGCCGTTACAAATATAACATCGCTCTTACCGACAAGTTTCGTGTGTTGTTCGTGCACTGGGTAATTGTCGGAAGCTAAGGGAAGGTCAAGAGGATCGATGTAATCATAACAAACAAGATCGAAATCACTTTTTGATATAAACGGCTCCCAAAACGGACTTCCTACGATTGCAACCTTCGTCTGTTCTTTCCCGCATCTCTTCTTTAATGTCCTTTTAACAGCTGATTCGATTAATCGGAAAGACAAAAAACTTTGTGAGATTTGCTGAGGCAGCGCATGCCCATAAAAAGAGCGGGGGACGCAAAGCCACGTCAGAACAAAAGGATTATCCCTATTACTTGTGTGCTTTTTCAGGAGTGGAGTTGTTAGACTCCGCGTAAAGTGACGGAACGATCGTGCCACGAAATGCATAACAGCAGGATACTCTACGTAGTAGAATTCATATGAATCTGTGAAGTCCGCGCGCCATTCCCTAAATAGCTGTTGAGGTCTCTGATAGAGAAAATCGTAATAGATACTCGAAAAATAGAACACAGCTGTTTTTTCGCTCATTTCCTTTTCAATCTTCTGAGCATTTTGGTGTATATATTGTCTTCAAGTTATAGGTTTATTTATTCCGTATCCACGTCATCAGTGGATGCCGTTATCTTCTAATTGCGTTAACAGGGCATTTTCTCGATCGTATCTCGACATCTTCCTTAGCATGTGAAGACAAAAGATCTTGTATATAGCATAAAGTCTGGTATTTGCAAGCGTAACCGGCTCTTCATAAGGCGGGGGTCGCCTTGCAATTGACGGCTAATAACACTTACACTGACGGATCAAACGACCTGTTCAGTGGTCATTGCTCGCCTGTACCACTTCCTGCCACAAAACTGCAGTAGCCGCTTCAAATCAACTTTCATCCAAAAGAGCGCCTAGTATCTGTGATAGCCTTGCACTGTTCTCAGTCTTGCTGTATCTCTTCTCGATCATGATGCGCGCGTTTGCTCCAATTAAACTGCTTTTGGCTTCGTCGAAGATAACTTGATTTACACAGGCAGCTAATTCAAAGCTGTTTGCAATGAGGATATTCTTGCCCTCCTCTGCATAGTCCAAACCGTAAGCACCCACAGGAGTGACAAACACAGGGAGCGAACACGCCATCGCTTCTAAGATCTTGTTGAGTGGCCCTGAAGTGCTTAAGTTCGCAGGCACGAGAAGTGCATCTAACGACGCAAGCTCAGTGACATATTCATCTCGCGAGCTGATATAGCCTGTATACGTCACGCGATGGTTTATCGTCCTATCAGCGCATTTTCCGATTATTTTAAAGTGTATCCTGGAATCAAAGTCATCGATGTGCTCGGCTAGGAATTGCATATAGTATTTGTTGGCGGGCATATCGAACGGCCCTACCAATCCTATCGTTTTGATGTTCAGCGATTTCGAACTTCGTTTTTGATAGGCTTTTTCATCGAGCAACACTGGTACCAACTCGATGTTCGCGTTGAACTTACGATAAAACTCCAGGATATCAGTCGAAAGAGCAACGACGTAATCCGCCCGACTTATCACGAATCTTTCGACAAAGTCACATATAGCGATCACTGCACGTGGCCTTTTTTTAGCCCTGTTCTCTTCTGTCATGATTCCGTGCGCTTCAAATACCACAGGAAAACCAAGTACTCTTGAGAGGGCCCAAGATGTTATGAATCCAAAGTAGTCAGCACAGCAGTATATACAATCGGCGCGCTGCTGAGGAATAAGGAGCAGGAGCTTAACCATCCACGCGACGAATTGGATGGCCAGTGCCCACACAGTCGTCGCGTACGGGGCGCTTGAGAAGAGCGCTGAGACGTGGTATTTCTGCTTGAATACGTTGCAGATCATCTTGCCCCTAACGCTTATCCCGTTATCAGCTGTCGAGTCGTGCGGCATTAACACCAAAACGCGTTTAGTAGTCATTTGGTGTCCTCGAATATGCTGCGATAGTACCTCCGTTGTTAATCAACAGATGTCGCATCACTTCGTTCCTTGACGACTCTCCCACCGCTGAGGTTATTATTGGGTGATAGCCGTTCTGGTTTGGAGTGACAGAGATGCTTTATGATCAGCTAACGTTTTGGCTTGATGACCGGCCAGCACCTTGTTGTAGTAACCTACCGTTTGGGCAACGACGTTCTCAGACGTGAACCTTCTCTTAACTGTGCGCTTAGCGTTGACTCCTAAT
>JAJRBK010000140.1 GCA_028679495.1 Methanobacteriota archaeon | reverse complement strand
TCGGTTAGCGCATTCATCACTCCTGCAACGTTCAGCATACGCAGCGCAGTTAGAAGGAACACGTTAGGTGAAGATACCGAGGGCAACATATAAAGGAACGATAGGATTCAAGTGTGTTTGGCATGTATACAGCTGCCTTTGATTTGGAAGGACCATTGTCACCGCAAGACAACGCGTATGAAGTCATGCAGCTCATAGAAAATGGGCGTGCACTTTTCGAAGTCATAAGCGAGTATGATGATTACCTCGCGTTGCAAGGCAGACAAGATTACGAGCCTGGAGATACACTGAAGCTTATCGTCCCTTTCATGCTCGTGAGCGAAACGACTGAGGACGATATACAGCGGGTTTCAAAGAGCGCAAAGATAGTACCAGGCGCCAAAAAGCTCATTATGTGGTTGCAGGACGACGGCTGGGATATTCACATAATATCGACCAGCTACGAGCAGCACGCATATAGCGTGGCATCCCGACTCGGAGTGGACCGAGAGAAGGTGCATTGCACCCGTTTTCCACTTGATTCTTTTGTTGAAGTTCTCGGCAGGTCTGAAAAGGAGCTGATAAAAAGTATTGAGGAAGAAATACTTTCGTTTCACAGTAATAGCAGGTATGAGAAGGGCACGTCGTTTAAAGAACTAGCCGATCGGCTTGATTCGTTCTTTTTTGATCAAGTGCCACGAACTTCTATGAAAGCAGTCTTTGAGCAGATTAGTGTGGTTGGTGGCGAGCGAAAAATTCAGGCGTTAATGCGGGCTATTGGGGATGAGGCTAATCTTCAGCATACTGCTGTTGTAGGCGACAGCATAACTGATTACAAGATGCTTCAAAAGGTGCGGCGTTCTTGCGGCCTATCTGTTGTGTTTAACGGCAACGACTACGCCCTCCCATATGGTAATATCGCGATGGCCTGTTCTGACATCCGCCCTATATATCCTATTTTCTCCGCGTTCAGAGGCGGAGGATTGGATCTGGCGTTCAGCGTCGCAGCGTTATGGGAGAACACCGGAGAAGTTTTCATGAAGGATCCAGAGCAGATTCCTGATCATTTTATGAGAAAAGAATTAAAGCAGTTCTTTGTGGATGCACCTAACGACGCGGTATTCCCTCGATTCAACCTTCTTAAAGGAAAGACTAGACGGCAGCTCGAAAGCGTTAGCTCGATGCATGGCAGGTTCCGCAATTTAGTAAGGGGAAAAAGCGCAGCAAAGCTTGGCTAGCTAAGCAGGTCGTATAAGGTTAGTTCAACCGTGCCCTAAGTCCCGGCCATCTAATTAACGATGTCATGCACCTTCGCTAAAGCGAGTGGCACGGGCCACATTCGTGTACAGAGGCGCTTACGTGAGCTTCACATAGATGTGCACTTCCTCGTAAGCGTCGGCCCGAAGAGAGCTTAAGAACGAGTAGTATGGTTTATATTGTTTATTCGCTGCCCTCGTCTGCCTTTAAAATCTCGCTGAGGGGCTTTTTTCCACTTTTTGCAACGACGAAATTGATCTGCCCCGTCTCTGCCGAAATGACCCTGCCTCGCACGCTCTTTCTTCTTCGGATGCCTTCTTTTCTTGGATGATAGCCAACCCCGCCAGAAAGGAGTAGTCTCTTCCGTATCGTGCCCGGGAGGTCCCGTCTCATCGCTACGCCGTCCTTGTCTGAACCCCCTGTAATGAACAACGTATAGTCATCAAGACCTATCGCTTCACCTTCGAGAGAGTCCCCTATCCCCAAGCCTAATAGCTTGTTTGCTCTCGCCCCTGATAGTTCCATTTTGTACGTGCTTTTCGTTTCTGGATCAGATATTGTCAATCGGTAATCTGCCATTTAACTTACTCCTCTTTCCTTCGCTCTGCGTAGAACTGAACTGCGTTGGTCCACATACACGCTTAGTAGGTTAGATCTCAAGGCCCTATACGGAGGGGTTACTTTCCCCAGAACGAATTGTTCTTTCGCTTTATGGCCAGAAACTCCTGAAGCATCGTCCGCTCGCTTGGCTGCAGCGCATCGCACAGTTCCTGCTCCATAACCTTTGCATGCTTTTCTGGTACGTCGACGTAGAGTACGTCCCCCTCATTTATTTGCCTTCCGACCGTTGGGCCATCAATAGAGACTGCGATCTCTTTTCCTTCACCTGCCTCATTGATGTTCTCTCCCCTGTCCTGCATCGCTTTCAAAGTGCCGACTCTTGTACCATCTTCTCGTATTAGTGACACCCCGTTTCTTAAGGTGCCCCCAACGATTTGAATGCCGACGATCGCTGGCTTGCTTTGTCTAAATACGTACCCTGACAATATTGTGAACTTTCCTGGACGTACAATGGTTTCATATCGCTTTTTGCCATAGACCGTCTTTTGTTCCTCAACCCACTCTTGGTAATCCTCAACGAGTTTGTAGATCACGTTGCTGACAAACATACGTGCGTTCGACTTGAGCGCTGCGTCCTTTGCGTCAGGCAAAATAGCGACATTGAATCCAAGAACAACGGCATAAAGCGGGTCGCTGATCGTTTCAGCGTCGACGATGTCCCTTCGTGATATATCGCCCAAATCAGCCTTGCTGATAGGCACATCGGCCCGGCTAAGCTCTCCTGCGAGCGCTTCTACGGCACCGATCGTATCGGCCTTAACCACGACCCCAACATCCTGAGTGGTGATTGCTATGTGGCGCATTTCCGCCTCGATGGCAGCAGTCACCTTGTCGACATCAAGACCTGCCGACCTAATTGGAGAGCCTGCAAGAGCGCTCTCGATACCAGGAGCTGCGACTTTAACGCCTGCGGCGGCGGTAACAGCGTTTGTGCGTGTGAAGCCTCCTGCTAATTCGGGTTTTAAGAGGGCCCTCACTCTCGTTACAATCGGCTTTTCCAGAGCGCCAACGACTATACGATCGTTAGCTCTGAGCACGCCATCGTATATTATAGCGTCGAGCGTAATACCGAAACCTTTCTCTTCTTTGACTTCGATCACTGTTCCGAACGCAGGGCCGTGTGCGTGTAGCCTCAATTCTTTATCGAGGAACCGCTGGGCAAGTCCAAGCGCGACCATGAGAAGATCGGGCACTCCTTCACCTGTTCGTGCGCTTACTGGAACAACGCCAATATTTCTGGCAAAATCTCGTATCCTATCATACCTATCAGCGCTGAAGCCCACGTTATACAGTCCTTCGATCAGTATGTAGATCTTATCATCGAGGAGGCGCTGCGTCCGCTCGCTTTGAAGTTGAAAGCTCTCAGTAAACATCATGTTGTTATGCGCGAGCCATCCGTGGATTTTGTCGATCTTGTTGGCCGCAACAATAAAGGGCGTTTTGTATTGTTTTAAGATGTTCAAGCTTTCTGTCG
>JAJRBK010000139.1 GCA_028679495.1 Methanobacteriota archaeon | reverse complement strand
TGCGATACGGTAACAGAAGCTGTATAACCCCCACTCACTATGCAGTATCTGGCTGAGAGCCACCGTATCATTCAACGCCTCGAATGATTGGGCTTGGTTGGATAAGTATGGCTCAGGCAGCTCAGTGGTATGGCAACAATAGGAAAAAATTGATAGTAGCGCCAACTAAAATACGAACTGGAGGACAAAGATAATGGAAGTGTTAGAAGCTATTCAAACGCGTAGAAGCGTGCGAAAATATGAAAAAAGAGAGATTAACGATGAGATCGTGAAGAAACTCCTCTCGGCGGCGATGAGTGCGCCGTCGGCTGCGAACCAGCAGCCGTGGGAGTTTATCGTCATAAAAGACCGCGACATGCTCGACGCTATTCCGGCGTTTAGCCCGTTTGCGAAGATGGCGGCACACGCGACCCTTGGCATACTTATCTGCGGCGATACTCGGAACCTTATCGCCCCCGGATTCTGGGTGCAAGACTGCTCTGCGGCTACGCAGAACATTCTGATTGCCGCCCACGCGCTTGGATTGGGAGCAGTGTGGACCGGGGTCTACCCTATGGACTTAATGGACGGTCGGGTGACTGGGTTTGTCAAACACTGCCAGCTTCCCGAGGGCGTTGTGCCGCTTGCGTTTGTGGTATTAGGTTATCCAGCTGAGACGCCGTCGAAACAAAACAGATTCAACCCATATAAGATTCACGCAAACGTGTGGTGAATGACACTACTGCTTTTAATTTTGTAATGATAAATGACGCTGCGATAATCGACATTGCACTCACAAAGACTGCGGCGTAACGGGCAATTGCCTTTGAGATAAAGAGCGCTCTGCCCTCTTCATTTTTCTTCTTTTGTCCACTATCATAAACGATCCTTTTTGGTGACTATATCCTACGCCCCTACGGCGGGTTAACCGACCTCCCTCGTCCCCCGTTATTTCGTGAAAAAGACGAATAACCACTTTAAACACGCGGCAGAACAATAAACACACTATGTCGCTAGAAGAAAACAAGGCGGTCATTCGACGCCTCTATGACGCCTTTAGCACAGGAGACCTGAGCGCGATGGAGGACGTGCTCGCTGCCAACGCGGTTGACCTTGCACGCCGTGAAGGACAAGCACCCGGCATTGAAGGGTTCAAGGAACGTATTAACGAGTTTCGTACCGGTTTTCCAGACCTTAGCATCACTATCGAGACGATAGTCGCCGAAGGGGATAGGGTTGCAGAGCACGCGAAGCTGCGCGGTACCCACCGCGGCGAGTTTTTGGGCATCCCAGCGACAGGCAAGCAGGTGACGGCATATATGATGGGCTTCAACCTGCTTGCCGAGAGCAAGATAGTGGAGCGGGGGCGTATCATTGACTTCTTTGGTATGATGCAACAGCTCGGACGTATGCCATAAAGCGAGCGGAGAAAAAGAAGGACCAGAAGCACTCGTGCGTCGATTGATCCTCGAACGTTGAGTACGGTCTTGTCGCAAGACCGATGAGCGAAACGTGGTAGCCCCTACACGGGGTTTCACGAACTAACAGAAAAACAAGAGAAGGTGAACATATGGGAACAGAACACGGCGCGATATGTAATTCCTGCGGACACAAGTTTCGGGCACGAGAAGGCCCCTCAATGATACGTGAGCTGCTCCATTGTGAGCGCTGTGGTGGAGAACGATGGATTTCGCTGCTTGACGTCCCCTTCCGTTCAGACGACAAAGAGACTGAGGAACTCGCCGGCAGATGTGCGTGCGGCGGCCAGTACAAAGTACACGCACGAGCACGATGCCCTCGCTGTAAGTCTTCAGACTGGAGAGAAGACCCTGAAGAACTGGCCCTTTTTTATGACTGACGCCCTCAATAAACACCCAAAGCAAAGGGAGCGGTTATCACTTATAACGTGTTTTGCCTCTTTGTACGGTAGTTTGCATGCTGCTGCATGACCAAGGGAACCCTCGTTTACATATTATGAGCGTGCTTTTGCCCGTAGCAGCGTTCGCACGAAAGCTGCACGTTCCTTGAAGTGTTACCACCGCCTTGAGAGGCTGGAATAATATGGTCGTATTCAAGGCCCGCTCTTGAGCCACGGTGCACACAACGTCCTCTGTCTCTACGCCGGACATACTTCTTTACGTGAGGGGAGATATGTTGTGAAGTACTTTGATGTTGAGCACGTGGCTGTTCGTCACTGTGACGGTGCCATTCTTGCGCTTGACGCTCCTGCTCTTCTAACGCCCTTTTGAAGTAGCCTACAATACGGTTTTGCTTAAGTACCTTTATTTGATGTGTAGGCTGACCAGCTGGCGTAAAAGAAACGTTATTAAACTTGCTTCCGCAATCTCGACAGAAGTTGCCTGCTTTGACGTTGAACGTGCCGCACTGCGGACAGTATCTATTAGTGGTTACTGCCATAGCTAAATCAACAGTAGTGGCTGCTGTTTTCAACTTAAAGCTGTTGTATGTAGGAGTTGCTACACTCAGTTAGCCAATTTATGCCTAGTCATGGCGGCCCACTGACCGCCTCGTTTGTGGGGTGTAGGGAACCCCCGGCGTTTAACGCTGCAGCAACTCCTCTATAGGTTATGTCCTCGTGCTACCGAACGCGAATTCAGAGCGCGCCTAATATAAAACTCCATATAGCCATAACGCCGCAAACGCCCCCCACTGTTAAGGCGGAACCAATAAAGAGGATAAATCCGTATTTGACTGCGCTCTGCATCATCGTCATCATTCTATTATCGTACGCTAGACTTCATACGTTTGACGTAGTGATCTTCTCAGCGTAGTGCTTACATTCCTTTTTGCACTTGAGTATGTCCATAGGAACGCCGGTGACATAATACGCACATCCCGGGCGCTTGGACCCCCCACGGTATACATCGCGCTCATGTACACGCGTATGCCGGTGATGTGTGAAGGCGCACTTATTACACGGAGCGCATGGAGCCGGGACGGTTTCTGTATCGCCCTCTACAAACGTATCGTCGTCAGTCATTCGTTATACCCTCGTTTCGGTTTCGACTACCTATCTTTCATCGCGTTTAAAGTATTTTGTGCACTCCTCGTCGCCGGTAAGATACGCTATCGGTATGCGATGCGGATACTCACCACACCGTGCATAACCACGATAACGACGGCAGTGGTGACACGACGAGTTGTATATTTTGGAACCGTCGCCTACAAAGCGGCTATGCTCGGTCATCTTGCGTGCCTTCTGTGCTTGAATAACTCAAAAAACTATGCGGCGGTCGTATAAGTACGTCAACTTATCCATAAGGATGCCGTTATATATGTTTCAGGAAGCATAAAAAAGTAGGTAAGGGAGCTCACATCGTTCGTATTACACAAACATCGTGCCCCTCATTTCGTACACTCTGTGAGCAGACGATAGTACGCTATTTCCCGCCCCGCTCTTCAGCAGACCCCTTAATACAGTAGTAGAGGCTGCTCAGCTGATACTGTTGCCTCACCGAACAATCAGGGCAGATACACTTCTTTCGTTGGGGATTTTTTGGATGCTTTCCGCGTGCACAAAAGAGCCCTATTTGAATAACAACAATGGGCTCTGTGGGTGCAACGTGTCAGTCGGTCCAGCGTATAGACTACCAAGGCCTCAATTTCATGTGCTGCTATCTGTTGCAGTGCTGCCTGCAGTCCTGGCATGTTTAAGTTCTTGGCACTTATGCCCTTGTCAGCCTCTGCTGCAAGAAGCTGCAAGTCATGAGCAACACAGCAGGCCTCAATCCTCTCCTGCAGAGCCTCAAGGCTTATTCCCTCTTGTGCTTGGTCCTCAGTTGATACACAGATATAACCCACCACTCTCATGTTTTGGCTTTCTGCTAGGTGTAGTAATCCCTGCCCCTCCGTAACTCATCCTCTGTCTGTTGTGGTATGAGCCGAGCTGCCTTCCACGCTTCAAGCTCCTCTCTATCAACAGGCGTCCACCATGCAACAATTTGCTCTTTAACGCTTAGCCCTGCAAAGCCTTCGTGTGTTTGTATTTGCTCCAGCACTTTGTCAGTCATCTCAGCTGCGGTTTCTTTGTCAAGGTCAGGCCACGTGAGCGGTTCGTGCTTCTTATCACCTGCAAACGTTTTTCTTTCTAAACCGTCTAAGTCCTTCAGGACCACATATAAAACAGACTCAACAGCTTCGAGCATAAGGCTCGCCTGGTCGTCATAGGCATTGAGCAGCTGTGTTACTACGGTGTTATACGTGTCGCCACGTTTGCCAAGCTTATCAAGGCGCTCAGTCACGTCTGTAGTCAACTGGACGTTCTTTTTATCTTTCTTAGGTGGTATAGGTTGCATAGCTGTAGTGT
>JAJRBK010000244.1 GCA_028679495.1 Methanobacteriota archaeon | reverse complement strand
GAAGCGCGGCGGTGGTCAGCACGCCCTTCCGTTCGACACGCAATTGGCCGAACAACTCTACTCGGTCGAGCAGAGCAGCGAATCTTCTCCGGACAAACTCTTCGAGCGCCGCTGCGCTCTCATGCTGTTGGACGCTACGTTCAAACGGCTGGAAGAGGAGTTCGCTTCTGCGGGCAAGATCGCCGAGTTCGAAACATTGAAGCCCTACCTGACTGCCGAACGCGGCGGGATTCCTTACGCAGAGTTGGCGGCTCGGCTGAATCGGGATGAAAGCGCAGCCCGCGTGGCGGTGCACCGGTTCCGCAAGCGGTACCGCGAGCTGTTCCGCGAGCAGGTAGCCCAAACCGTGGCTCGGCCTGAAGACATTGACAACGAGATGCGCCACCTGCTTGCCGTCCTGGTGGGTTGAAAGGCGGCAGATTTTGTTTTTTCCCGTGTAACAAACGAGGAAAAAATCGAAAGCATCAGATGATGAGCAATAATGCAAGCAATCCGGCTCGTTGTCCGAAATGCGGTGAATTTGTAACAGGAGAACTGGTTGGCGGCCTTTGTCCGCGCTGCCTGATGGCAATGAATATGGCCGCCCGCACTGAGTTGACCGGTGAAGCGGCTGAGCCGATTGGCGCACAAAAGGCCTCAACTCCGAAATCACCGCCAACGCCGGAGGAAGTCGCGAAGTTTTTTCCGCAGTTCGAGATTCTGCAATGCCTTGGCCGGGGTGGCATGGGTGTGGTGTACAAAGCGCGGCAGAAATCGCTCAATCGCGTCGTGGCTTTGAAGATTCTGGCGCCGGAGCGGGAGAAGGACGCAGCGTTCGCCCGGCGATTTGCGACGGAAGCTGAGACGCTTGCCAGGCTGAATCATCCGAACATTATTACCGTCCACGACTTTGGCGTAGCAGGGGGGATGTTCTACCTGGTCATGGAATTTGTGGATGGCGTGAATCTCCGCCGATTGCTTCAGGATGGGAAGCTTTCACCGGAGGAAGCGTTGGCCGTTGTGCCGCCCGTCTGCGATGCGCTTCAATACGCCCACGACCGGGGCGTAGTGCACCGCGACATCAAACCCGAGAATCTGCTGCTCGACAGAGAGGGCCGGATCAAGATTGCCGACTTTGGCATCGCAAAAATTCTGGCGCACAATGGCAGCGCCGCCAGTGAAACGCGCACCGTCATGGGCACGCCACGTTACATGGCGCCGGAACAGGTCCAACACCCCGAACGTGTGGATCATCGCGCGGACATCTTCTCGCTGGGCGCCGTCCTTTACGAAATGCTGACCGGCGAAGCGCCTGCGGGCGCAGTTGTGCCGCCATCCAAGAAAGTTCAGATTGACGTGCGGCTCGACGAGATTGTCTTGCGGGCGCTGGAGAAGGAACCGGAACTGCGTTACCAGCAAGCCAGCGTCCTGAAGACGGACCTGGAGACGATGGCCGCCACCGGTTTGGCGAAGACCGGACCGATTTCCACCGGACCCGCGATGGAGGAAACCAGTCGCCAAGTCAAAGCTCAACCGAGGGCCGTGCGCCGGTCGGTAAAACTCGCACTCGGCGCTGTGGCTGCGGTGATGTTGGGTGGCGCGGTCAGACTTGCACTGGAACTCTCTATTACAGTGCCTGAACGGTGCGACGCTCTCTGCCCCGTCCCTGTCCTACAACAAATCGTCGAGCGCCTGCACGCTGCGCACCTCCGGTGGGCCACGGCGCGAATTGACCTCGTGCCCGACACCTCCGAGGCCATCTGGCATTTCGTTGGCTTGAGGAGGATGGCGGAGAGCGGCGGCAGAAATGCCGCCATACCCATCCAAGGTGCGTTTCATCTCGTGCCGGATGGCCCCGGGCAATGGCGCGGCCGAGGCGACGGTGAGGTGAGCGCGATCGAGTTTCAGATAGCCGCGACCGGCGGTGCGGCATCGTCCTTCCGGCCGGATGGTAGCGGCTTCGGCCCCGTGGTGCAACGAGTCATCCATCGGGAGGAGGCGGATGAGCAAGGGTTTGTTTTCTTCGATCTGGAGACCGGCCGTTCGCTGCCGGCGCCGTTCACACTGGTGATGCGCTCGAATCAGGGTCTCGGCTTCGTCGAGATGACCCCAGGCCTGGAGCAATGGATCCTGGCAAACCGTATGGATGTGTTGATCCATTTCGCGGGTGAAACCTGGAGCAGCATGAATCTGAGAATGCAAGAGGACTTCATTCCCGAAGCCGCGGAATGGCAGCAGGCGACGTCCACAATGGTGACGAATGTATTTGCCCGTTGGGATACGTTGGACCAGGCACGGCCCGCGGTGCCAGCAGCCAGCCAGGGCCGCGGTTTTCACGATCAGTTCGACCGTCTGAAGGCATTTCGCACGCGCAGTAACACTTTGGGTATCATGCAGTGGGCTGGGCAAAGTACAACGCCACGCAGTGTGAAAGTCCGCTACCGGCTGGTGGAAGCGACAAACCCCACAGCGGTGAAATACCTCACTGATTCACCTCGTCTTTTGTATTTCCCGGCAGACCGTTCGCTGGGCACGTTGTATACCCGGGACGCGAATGCTTCGTGGAATTATCCGATGTCCTGGGAGGACTGGACGGAGTTTGCTCCGGCGCGAGGCAAGGCTGCGGTGCCTTCCGGCCACCACGTAAGATTGGACGTCTCGCCCGAGGGTGCCAAGGATTTATCTCCGCTCGCCTCCCTTGCGCCGAACGATCTCAAGGCTGTGCGGTTTGAGACTGGCCGGGCGGACGACCACGGGTTGAAACACATTGGCCGGCTCACCGGCCTGACCGCGCTTCACGCTACCGTGAATCAACTGACGGACGAAGGCATCGCGCATTGCGCTGATCTCACCAACCTGCTTGACCTGCATCTTCAAGGCGCGAAGGTCACCGACCGGTCTCTTGAGACGATTTCCCGTTTCGCAGCCTTGGAACATCTGTTGCTTGATTACACAGGCGTCACGGACGAAGGACTGGCAAAGCTCGGACGAATAAGTTCGCTGAAAGAGATCAGCGTTATGCAAACCGCCATCACCGGTTCCGGCCTCGCCCATTTGGGAATGCTGACGAATCTTGTCGCGCTCTATCTGTGCGGCACCGGAACAGACGATCAGGCGCTGGAAGATTCTCCTGTGCTGCCAATGCTCGAACGGCTTAGCTTGAAAGCAACGCGCGTCACAGACGCGGGTCTGCCGGCGCTCCGGCGTTTTCCTGCGTTGCGCCATCTGGACCTGGAAAAGACCGCGGTGACGGATGCGGGCGTGACACAGCTTGCCGGTTTGAAGTCACTTGAGGAACTACTGCTTCCAAACAACCTCACGGACGAAGGCATCAAACTCCTCGACGGATTGCCTTCGCTCAAGACGCTCGCCCTGACGCGGACAAGAGCGACGGGCGATTCGCTGCAATTCCTGCGGCGTTTGCCCTCCCTGAAGACGCTGATGCTCCCGCCCGCAGTCCGGGATGAGCACCTCGCGCATTTGAAGAATTTCCCGGAACTGGAAGAACTGTGGATTCAAGGCTCGCCCATAACGGACAAAGGCATGGCGCATCTGGCAAACCTGGCCAGGCTCAGGCGATTGTGCATCAAGAATGTTCAGGCAACGGATGCGGGTTACGCGGTTCTCTATGAGTTGAAGTCTCTGGAATGGCTAGTGCTGCGCGATCAAGGCCGGACGAACCAATTCCGCACCGGCATTGGCGATGACGGACTTGCCCATGTCTCGAGACTCCCGGCGCTGAAACATCTGGACGTGGGACGTTCGCGCATAACCGACAAGGGCCTTGCGGAACTCAAGCGCCTCTCGAATTTGGAGGTGCTCGATCTGAGCGGAACGCGCGTGCATGGCGACGGGCTCGCCGAGCTGCGCGACTTGCTGAATCTCCGGCAACTTCGCCTCAAGGATAACGAGATTTCGCCCGCAGGCGCGGATGCGTTGAGCAGATTGACCTCGCTCGAATTGATTCATTTGCAGGGAAGCAGGATTGCTCAAGCCGATCTGCTGCGGTTGCAGGCGGCCATTCCATCGGCACGGCTCAAGTTTCTGGAGACGGAAACCGCGCAGAGTGTTCAGCCTTCCGGCGCGGCGATCCACGGGGATCCATCGGCTGCGCAACTCCTGCCTTGATAATCGCCAAAGCAATCCGGCACTGCGAGCGCCGCGATCCGAAGCTCTGTTGTTAAAGGCAATCTCCCTTTGAGGGGTCGCTGAGGGGGCGGAACATAGTACTTCAGCTGACCGAGCTCGAAGTTACCGGCTACTTGCACGTTCATGGCCGGGCATTAAACCCCGAACATGCCGCTCTCCTGACGGAGGTTGGAGCGTGTCCTCGGCCGTGCCTTCCATATAACGTGGCGCTGCTAACCCCGACAATTCACACCCGCGTAGCCGCCGACGTCAGTCGGCGCCATCTTCGCGGCGAAAAGAATGCGCCGACTGACGTCGGCGGCTACACCCTGTCGGCGAATAGTGCGAAGTGTGAAACATTCAGGCCGAGGGAGGTTTTACCCGGAGCCCTTTTGCACTGGAAAGAGCGCAAAACCTCATTGACCGGCACCCTTCCGAATCCTCACGCATCACGCGGGCAAAGACCCGCAAGCTGTCATAGTTAATGATTTTATGTGCGTGATTTGGAAGTAGCGAGGCGAGGGTGGCGTCTTCCATCCCAGCCCCCTGAATTTGCCGGTTGCAGCCCTTTGTCAATTATGAAAACTGGACCTGCCTATACATACTTCGTCTCTGGTCTGGAAGGCCGGGAGGAAGGCCCCCTCTCGCTTGCGGAAATGAAGCGTCGTTTGAGTTCGGGTGCCGTGACGGGCTCGACTTTCGTCCGGCGCAGTGATGCTGCGCATTGGTCCACCGCGGCGGATTTCCCCGAGCTCGGGGCCAAGGATGTGGTGACCACGCCTTATGACGCTAAGAGTGGACCGGACGCGCTGACGCAAGAGGCTGAGGCGTTCGCTTATGCCAAGGAAGTGCGCAAGGGGGCGGGGTGGTTCTTCTGGATTGCGGCTCTGTCCACTATTAACTCGATGGCCGCCGTGATGGGCAGCGCGTGGGGCTTTGCGCTCGGCCTGAGCACCTGCTACCTGGTGGGCGGCATCGGGTCGGCCTTTGGCGGTTCCGGCCCGTGGGTGGCGTTTTCGCTCAACCTGATTGCCTGCGGGTTGTTCTTCTACTTCGGCGTCGCCGGCTGGAAGAGTCGTTTCTGGCCCTACGCGGTCGGGATGCTCGTTTATGCCGGGGACGCCCTGCTGCCGCTGCTGGTGCAGGATTGGATTAGCCTGATCATTCATGGCGTGGCGCTCTATTTCCTGGTGGCGGGCTTCAAGGTGTTGATGGACCAGCATAACATTGAGTGGAACACGGGACTGTTCGTGAAAGCGGGCGCATGCGTGGCAGTGCTGGCGGGCCTGGGTGGGGCATTGTTCTTCACGCCGCTGGTGAACGCCAAACAATCGAAACCTCCGGCGGAGTCATGGGTGAAGCAGGCCGTTGATTCCTGGCCGCAACTGGTCCTGACGCACGACGCCAAGTTTCGTGGACACTCCGGACTGGAGGGTGCGACGGCGTTCCTGGTCAACCTGCCCAACGGGGATACGGCGGCGGCGACCGCCCGCCATCTGTTGGGGGCCGCGGGAGGGGTTTCGCCCGCGTTGAAAGCGACGGACATAGATTCCAGCCTCGCGGATTGGCGCCTGTATCCACGGGGTGAGCCTGAGCTGGAGGTGGCCGTTTCAGGCCTCTACGGCGCGCCTGGCGGTTACCTCAGGGCG
>JAJRBK010000236.1 GCA_028679495.1 Methanobacteriota archaeon | reverse complement strand
TCGTCCGCGGAAAGGGCGGGGAGTGGAGCAATCCGGTGTTCATCTCATTGATGAGCGGCAGCAACGGTTGGCAGATCGGCGCCGAATCCACTGATTTCATCCTTGATTTCAAGACCCCCCGGAGCATCGAGGGCATCATGAAGGGGAAATACACCCTGGGGGCCGACGCGGGGGTGGCGGCAGGTCCGGTGGGACGGGTGGCGAAGGCGGCCACCGACATCGAGCTGAAGGCAGAGATCTATTCCTACTCCCGGAGCCGTGGACTCTTCGTCGGCATCTCCCTGGAGGGGTCCTCCCTGCAGATAGACGACAAGAGCAATGCCGCATATTACGAAAAGGAAGCGGTCCATCCCTCCGGGATCCTCTCGGGGAAGGACGTCAAAACGCCCGCGGGTGCGGAAAAGCTGAAAAAATCGCTGAACAAGTTGGCTCCGGCGGCCGCGAAATGAGGACTTGACGGGATCTGGGAGCAGAGGGACGCCGGTTCGAATCCGGCCGTCCCGACCGATTATTCTTTAAGGTTTTCTCTCGATCCCGGGCAGGAGCGACCCGATGAACTCCGCGATCGCGCCGGGGTCGTTCAGGTCGAGGATGGGCACGTCCAGGTTGAGCGGTTCGTCGCTGGCCACCGCCGCCAGGCCGGGATCGTTCCGTTCGCCGCGGCAGATGAGAGCGCGCCGGAATTCCTTCCGGTGGACCTCGATCTTCGGGAGGGAGCTCCCACGGAACCCTTCGACGAGGACAAGATCCATATCGCCGAAATAGCGCTCGAGCAGTTCCTCGATCGGGGGCGAGGCGGGGTGCCGCTTCACCATCGCCAGCTTCTCGGCCGAGGTGATCATCATCGTGTCGGCACCCGCCGCGGTGAGCCGGTGGCTGTCCTTCCCCGGATGATCGATGTCGAACCGGTGCGCGTCGTGCTTGATCCCCCCCACCCGGAGCCCTTTTTCCTTCAACGCGGGGATCAGCCGCTCCAGCAAGGTCGTCTTCCCCGCTCCCGAGTTTCCTACGATCGCGATGGCGTACGGTTTCTTCACCGGAGGATCCCCCGGACGACGACGTCCACCGCTTCCTCTTCCGTCAGTCCCCGGGCCATCAACGTCTCGACCTGTTTCTTGTCGACGCTCCCGATGGCCGCCTCGTGCGTCAGTTTGGCGCGGTCGTCGGTCACGAGGAGCCTCGGGACGGCGCTGACGCGCGCATCCTTCCCCTTCACGATCTCCACGCAGTCGACGTGGCCCCTCGCGCCCGGGGCGTTTCCGACCGCCTCCCCGACGACCTCGCTCACGCAATGGTCGGAGGCGACGATCCGGCTCTTCGCCAGTCCTCTCGACTTCTCCCCGTTCAGGAACAGGGACTCCTTGACGCGGATCGCGTCGTACCTTTTCCCGTAGACCCGCGCGTCCAGTTCGCAAGTGGCGTCCTTTCCGATGTCCGCCTCGTAGTCGATCCGCAGTTCACCGGCCGCTCCCTGGACGAGTTTGAACAAGCCTCGGTAGGTCCCTCCTTCGTCGATGGTGATCCTGGCCGTGGGCAACACCTCGACTCCGCCTTCTTCGCCGTGGTAATGCGTTTCCGAGTATTCGAGATTGGCATGCTTCCCCACGTGGATCCGCGCGTCCATCACGTGGCGGACCTTTACGGCGTTTGGAAACACGCAATGTGCGAGAAAGCGTGCTTTTGCGCCGTCCCCCACGAGAAATTCCGAGACGATCTCCTGCGTGCCTTCCTTCGGGAGGACGCCGAAACACAGGTGGACCGGGTGCTCGACGTGGGCCCCTGGATCGACCGTGATCCTTGCCTTGACGCCGGTCGGGGTCTCTTCTCCCTCGATGTGGACTCCGGGAGCGTCGTTGCTGCGAAGGATCTTCCGATGGCTTACCATCAGCCCGGCGATACTTCCGTCGGACAGGGAGGCCGGATCGCCGCCGCTCGCTTCGTACGCCTTGGACATCGCCGCGAATTCCTTCGTGTAGTCACTCATGGAGCAGGACCTCCCTGGGAGGCGCGCCCCCATGGGGGCACTCCCTGCAATGGTCCCGGAAAAAGCGACCGATATCCACGGGATCGCCGGTCCTCAGGATGGTGCCCTCGCACAAGGAAGAAGCCCGGTCCGCCGACGCGGCGATTTCGTTCTGGTGGGTGATCAGGAGCACGGAGGCCCCGTTCTTCGCGAGGATTCGGACGGCGTCCAGGATACAGTGCAGAGAGAGCGCGTCGATGCCGGAATCCGGCTCGTCGAGGATGGAGAGCCTGGGGCCCATCGAGAGGACGGAAGCCAGTTCCACGCGTTTCCGCTCGCCGCCGCTCAAGGTGGTGTCGACCGTACGCTGGAGATACCTGTCCGGCGGAAGGCCCACCATGACGAGACATTCCCCCGGAGGAGGGCCGCCGCCCGAAGAGCCGCGTTTTCCCAGTTCCAGGTACTCTTTGACCGTCAAGCCTTCGAACCGGGCCGGCTCCTGCCACGCGAGGGTGATGCCGCGTTTCGCCCTGCCCGAGATGGACAGGGAGGTGATCTCCTCGCCCTGGAAGACGACTTTCCCGGAGGTCGGGGCAAACCCGGACAGGCCCATGATGACCGACGCCAGGGTGGACTTGCCGGTCCCGTTCATCCCGAGGATGGCGTGGATCTCCCCGGGGAGAACGTGAAGATTGAGATCGTGAAGGATCGGTTTGCCGCCGATGGCCAGCCCGACGTCGACAAGATCCAGCACGGAGATCACCGCCCCTCGGCGCTTTGCGTAACATTCGTATCTACGTTTATAGATATGATACGCGGGGGAGGGCGAAGGATCAAGGGATCGTCGGGACTCCGTGACCGAAGAGGACCTTCAGTCGGCGGCGGAGTTCGTCCCGGACGGATCGGAACGCATTGATGTGGGTTTCCTCCGTGCCGGTGACGGCCGTCGGGTC
>JAJRBK010000221.1 GCA_028679495.1 Methanobacteriota archaeon | reverse complement strand
GTCGCTATTCGAGTGGGGGCAGTGCTGGGGATGAATCCAAAAGAGGTCTTCCGTCGGGGAAAGGAAAGACGAACAGTGCAAGCCCATAGTCTCCTTTGTTTCTGGACAACAGAGGAACTAGGGATGACTCAGGAGGCTCTTGCGCAGCGGTTAAGAGTAACACAGCCAGCCATCAGCGTGGCAGTCCGGAGAGGTGAACGGCTCGTGAGAGAGCGCAAGTGGACATTGTTTGAGCAAAAAAACTTATAATATTATGTACGTCCCCTATGAACGCGGAGAAGTCGGTACGTGAATCATTCTGCTAACATCGGTGCAGTGGAAGGACAGTCATCTTTGGAGTCCAATACTCCGCAAAATACACGTGCTCCACAGAGGGACTCGGGACCCAGGGCCAACGGCGCGCGCCGCCGACAGAGAATCCTGCTCGGGATCGGCGTCTTGGCGCTCATCACGGCGTGCGTTTTAGGCTACTGGTACGTTTTCATGCGGGGCATCGTCTATTCGGATGATGCCCGCTTCGGCGGCCATCTGGTGGACCTTGCCCCCGAGATCAACGGGCGGCTGATCGAGGTGGCCGTGCATGAGGGGCAGTTCATCCAAAAGGGCGCGCTAGTCTTCCGGCTGGACCCGGCGATTCCCCAGGCAGCCTTGAACCAGGCGGAGGCATCGCTCGTCTCCGCCAAGGCCAACCTGGCCTCCAGCGAGGCACTGTACCAGAAGGCGTTGAGCGGCAACCGCCCGGAAGAGATCAAGGCGGCCGAGGCGACTGTCAAACGTCTCCAGAACGAGGAGGAGCTGGCGCGGCTGGATATGGAGCGGAACCAGGTCTTGTTCAAACAGAACACGGTCTCCCAGGAGAACGTGGACCGCGCCCGAACTGCCTACGAATCCGCCCGGCAGAGCCGGGAAAATGCCGTACAGAATTTGATCGTCTTGCAGCAGGGATCCCGCAAGGAGGACATTGCCGCAGCCAAGGCGGCAGTGGAACTGGCCCGGAGCAGGGTGACGGAGGCCGAGGCCGCCGTGGAAAGCGCCAGGGGCAATCTGGCCCGCTGCATAGTCAAGGCACCTTTTGATGGTTGGGGCGTCCGCCGCTGGCTCGATCCGGGTGCCATGCCGTTGGCCTCGCAGCCAGTGGTCAGTATGTTCGATCCCTCCACGTTGCGCGTCGACGCCAACATCGAAGAGAAATACCTGCAAGATGTCGCGATCGGCGACAAGGTGGACATCTCGGTCGACGCCTATCCGGCGCTGCACCTCCAGGGCCGGCTGACGCAGATTCTGCGCGCCACCAATTCCGAATTCAGCCTGATCCCGGCCGAGGGTGTCTCCGGCACCTTCATCAAGGTCACCCAACGGGTGCCTCTGCGGATTTCCGTCACCGCGCCGGCGGATCTGCCGCTCGGACCGGGACTATCGGTTGAAGTGCGGATCCACTCCGGCACCGCGACAGCGCCCGCGTCGGGACAGGAAGTCGCGCATGACTGACAGCCGCGATCCACTGGGCAACCGATGGGGCGTGCTGGGCATCATCATGCTGGGCACGTTCATGGCGGTGCTGGACTCCAGCATCATCAACGTCGCCCTGCCGCACATGATGAGCACCTTTGGGGTCGACCGGGAGCAGATTGAATGGGTGGCGACGGGCTTCATGCTGACCTCGGCGGTCGTCATGCCCCTCGTCGGCTGGCTCACCAACCGGATCAGCTACAAGGCCCTATACCTAGGCAGCCTACTGGTCTTCACCTTGGCCAGTGCGGCCTGCGCCATGGCGTGGAGCTATGAATCGCTGATCGCGGCCCGCATTCTCCAGGCGCTGGGCGGCGGCGCCATCCAACCGATCGGCATGGCCATCGTAGCCGAGTTGTTCGAGCCGCACGAGCGGGGAAAGGCGCTAGGCATCTGGGGCTTGGGCATCGTGGCCGGGCCGGCGATTGGGCCGACGCTGGGCGGCTATCTGACCGACGCCTTCAGCTGGCGCACCATCTTCTCGGTCAACCTGCCGGTGGGGGCCGTGACCTTGCTCGCCGGCATGATCGTCATGCGTTCGCTCCGTGCCCACGGCGCCCGACGGGCCTTTGACCTGTTCGGGTTCGTTTTCCTTTCGATGGCGCTCATCGCCGGGCTCACCGCCCTTTCCAACGGGCAGGTCAAGGGCTGGCACTCCGATTACATTCGCGTGTGCGAGGGCATCACCGTCGTCGGCCTAGTGATGTTCATCGCCGTGGAACTGGCAGTTGAGCATCCGCTGCTCGATCTGCGCCTCTTTATCATTCGGAATTACTTGCTGAGCATTCTGCTGACCATCTTCCGGGCGGTCGGGCTATTCGGCAGCATCTTTCTCTTCCCGATCTTCCTCCAGAACCTGATGGGCTACACGCCCGTGCATGCGGGTCTCTGGATGCTGCCCAATGCCGTGGCGGTTGGCCTGATCATGCCGCTGGGCGGACATCTGGCCGATCGATTCCGCCCGGCGGCACTGACGGCCATAGGCTGCATCCTGGTCGGGAGCTCGCTGATCGTGTTTGGGCTCCTGGATCCGTTGTCGGAATGGCCCATGCTGGTGCTGCCGCAGCTTGCTCGCGGTGCCGGCCTGGCGTTGATGATGGCGCCGTTGCTGGCGGCGACGCTCAACGCGGTGCCCCGCCAGCAACTGCCCATGGCCAGCAGCTTTATAAACGTTTTTTTTAACATCGGCGGCTCGCTGGGCATCGCGCTGCTGAACAACTACGTGACCAACTCGATCCACATCCATGCGGTGCGCATGGGCGAGGTTTTCCCCGCGCAATCCGGGGCGTTTTACCGCTTCGCGCTGAGGACTCTGCCGCTTGAATTCCCATGGGCCCATGGGATCCTGGCCACGCCCCAGGTCAAATCGGCGTTTGCAGCCACCACGGGGATCATGCGGCGGGCCCAGGTGCTCGGCTTCGACAACGGCTTTGTTCTGGCCGGGCTCATCGTGCTGGCGGGCATCCCCTTGGCCCTGCTGTTGAAACCCTCCGCCCACCACCTAAAGAGTGGTGCGAAGGCCGAAGTGATGGCGGAATAGCGGTGAATTGGACCGCTCTGAAACTCAGCCGTGCGTAGCAAGAGTGCGCGCCTGCCAATCCTGTTTACCCGAGCGTTCCTTTTTGATCCCCCCTCAAAACGCCGCGTTGCCGGGCGTGCGGGCGAAGGGCACCACGT
>JAJRBK010000138.1 GCA_028679495.1 Methanobacteriota archaeon | reverse complement strand
GTATCACTTGGTCTTCCTCTCTCCTTGTTTTTACCGGTTGTGCATACAGTCCCTGAAGCTTGATTTGTTAGTATCCTCCTACCGTTGAATCCTACCGTTGGCCGTCGCGCTTTGAGCGTCCTTGCACGTTGAGATGTGCTTCAATTTTTATTACGAAAGTCCGTCCTGCTTGAGGGCCCGCATGCGTTCAATAATCGTTGTCTCATCAGTATTGTATCCTCTATAATTCGTCCTCCGTTTTCGGTATCTAAACCGTAAACAGACCGCACATACACCTGAGTAATAGGGGTCTATGCGGCAGCGCATCTGCGCTTCATCTCATGACCTTTCTAGCTTTCGCAAGAACGTGCAACGTAGAGTTTCGTTACCTTTTCTTCGATGATCAGCGATTGTCCTCTTTCGATCAACACTTTTATGATACTACCGTGAAGCGATTCTTTTTTAAATCAAGCGTTAAGATGGCACTTAAAATTATTGCACCTCCTCTTGTGCCGGCTCTTCTCGTGAAAAGTATATTTGTGGCTCATTGACTATCTCATTATCCAGCTCACAGGACCGATGAAGAGGCGTGCCTCCTGTTTACTGCCTGACGCTCGAACGTAGCGCGACATCCTTATGTACAGAGCGGACAGAGACGCGAGCATGGGTATCCCGCATACGATCGAGGAACACGCATGAGAATAGTAGGCATCAATAGTAGCCCTCGGAAACAGCGCAGTCGAACCCTCAAGTTAGTCGAGGCGGTGCTTGAGGGCGGGAAAACGCGAGGGGCCGACACCGAACTGATCGAAGTTTGCTCACTGAACATACAATACTGTATCGGGTGTCAGGTGTGCTGTGCTGAAGGACGGTGCGTACACGAGGATGACTTTGCCGCCCTTTTGGACGCAATGGTGCACGCTGATGGCGTGGTATTCGGATCGCCCGTGTACATGTACGGCGTTAGCGCACAGCTCAAGGCCGTGATCGACCGCATGGAAGAGCCCGTTTACCGACAGGTGCTGGCTGGGAAATACGGGTGCTCGGTGGTCACCGCAGGAAGCGCGGGGTATGAGGGCGTGCTGCGGTACCTGAATTGTATGTTGAACCAATTGGGCGCTCTAACGGTCGGAGGGCTCGCGGTCCGCTTGGATGAAAACATCGAGGCGCTTGAGGGGGCACGTAGCGAGGCATTTACGCTCGGGCAGACGCTCGCCGAGGCGATACGCACGAACCGTCGTTATCCGGACCAAGATCGTACCATCGAGAAGAACAGAGACCGTATCAGGCGATTCATCACGGCGAATAAGGAGAGCTGGCCACACATATACGAGTTATGGGTGGAGAAGGGCTGGATGTAGCGATGCAGCTGAAGGCGGCCGCCCACATCTTCTGTGCGAGACTATGGCTTTAAATGACTCGAGCGTGAACATCCGAAATGCCCGCAGAAGCCGGGCAGGCGTTTTCTCGCGAATGATTTATAGTATTTCAACGTTCTTCAAGTGAGCGAACGGCAAGATCTCCTTGCATGACAAAAAAAGCTGACAATACCCTCACGTTCGTTTGCTTACCAGCGGGGCTAATAAGATTCACTTACATAATCTACCGCTACTACAGACGTACCAAAAGAAGGAGCATATGTGCGCCCGAGCCCCGTCTCACAGCGTCCGCTCTCGCACGAGCTTATCATTACGGTATCACTTGTCTCTCCTTTATATCCTAACCAATATGTGATGTTGTCTGATGTCAATGACGCCGTTCTAGCGTATCCGCGCGACTGGGCCTCGCTGCTAAAAACTTGAACTTGTTCATTCGCATCCTTTTTGTCACCGCATTGCACGTAAGTTAGATTGTGCTGCATTTGCGGCAGCTCGTCCTTTTTGTCCTCGACCATTCCGATGAACGCGACACGTTCTCCAATCGTTACGAGCTTGAACGGCATAATTATCACTGCATTTTCACTGAAGTACGCGTTTAGATCGCCCGCCGGATTTCCTGAAATACTGGTCGAAGCATTTAAGCGAGAAGAATTACTGGTAGGTGGTGTAACACTTGGCTGAGCTATAGTGGTTGATGAAATGTTTGAGTCACGAAGCTGGGGAGTCAGACAGCCACCACTACAAGCAACCAAAATACAAGCGAGCACAGCAAGAATCGTAAGCACTCTTGAAGTCATAGATTTATAGCTCTAGCTTTGCCTGCTGCAGTTTTTTATCAATCAGACATTCATGCTTAGTCCTGACAAAAATGCACATGGATATTGCTCTGTTCGGATCTCGCTTCGCTACAAGACGAGACCCGATGCGGTCTGTCATTAGTATTAATCAAGGTCACGTGACTTTCATGCGTACCGTCGTAAATACAGGGCCCCTCACGTCGATTTTCTTGTGGTGACTCGTAATGAACCGCAACGCTGTGCGGTCAATCTCAATATTAAGGTCGCTCGGTGAACGGGATATCCGCACTCTCACTTCAAGCTCATCTTGTCCATTTTTCACTGCTTGTTCGATTTCATAAGCGGCTTCTGCAGCGAACGCTTCTATATAGGTGATAGCCGTGGAGAGGCCTGAATGTTTTGCAGCGCCGATAACATTCCCATCGCTTACAAAGATACCGTTGCGAAACGCAGGTCCACACAGCTTGGTATCTTTTTCAGGCTCGATCACGGAGACGCGTGCAAATTTGTCAAGCAGCATCCCTTCCCATGCCACGAACTCGACAGGACTTGGATCGAACCCATGCGTTTCACAGACGTGCACGACAGCTCGTTGTATCTCTTGTCCTTGTCGCGTTCTAGGCGCGTTTTTGATAGATATAAGCTTGACAAGCTCCTCATCGCTTAATGTGAACGGCTCGTGGAACTGTGGGTAGACGAGACCTCTAATATCTTTATACGCGTGCATGATCATGGCTATTCTTTCAACTCCTATGCCGCAATTTAAGACCGGATACTCAATGGAGTAGTTTGCTAAGGTAACTGGACTGTAGAGCCCAAAATCCGCGACCTCAAGCCATCCAGCCTCGCTATCTCCTTCCTTTGCAAAATCTGAATGATATGCGTAAGCTTCAAAGTGTTTTTTGGGAGCGTAGTAGGTATCAGTTCCAGTGCCTACTTGCTTGAATTTGAAGTCTTCAAACCCAAATGAGCTAAGAAAGCTTTCTACAATCCATTCACCCACTTTGATCGTTAGATCTTCGTCCATCACAACGCACGACGCTGAATTATGGACCCTTAAGTGCGTTGTGTCTTCACGCTGCTCTCTCCGATATCGAGGCCCTATGGCAAACAGCTTTACTGGAACAGTGGAATATTTTTGCACAGCGGCAAGCGTATCAAACCAAGCTGCAGTCATGTGTGAACGCAACGTCAGGTTGGAGGGCAATGGCTTTAGTTCCTTAAACTCGAAGAACGCTTTTTCAAAAACCTCAATCGCGAGGTCATCCGCGATGTGTAGCTCGCTCGCGATTTCTCTAATCAGCTCATCGGCTTCGAGTTCACCGGTCTTAAGCTTATGTAATATAAGCTGGAGCGTCCGCACTTTTTCTGGCGTCAAGTCGATGCCAAAGCTTTTTATCGTCGCTTGCTTCTGTAAACTGAGGCCGACGTCTGGTCGAGGGAGCGCAGCGAGGTAGTAGCAACGATCGAGTATAGCGTACCCTGTTGGTCCCCATTGTTTCATCACGTCTTCAGCAGGGAATATGGTTTCGTTTATTATCTCGTCGAATCCAAGCTCAAACAAACGTTGTCTCATCCTCTCAATGAGGTCGTTTAGTACGTGCGGTCTCCCCTTCGAAGCTGCGGAAGCGAGGCGTCGTAGGTTGTATTGCGAACCATCATCAAACAACGTTCCTCCATACTTCCAAGCTTCTTCAAAGCTCCTTTCTCTAATCTTAACTATTTTGTCGATCGGGACTCTCTTCAAATCGACAGCCTCCATTTGCCCATCGGGCCTGCTTTTTTGCTTGACAGTTCACGCGACGAGATTAAAACCCCCTTGGTATTATTATACTTAAGTTTTTACGTGATCACGTGTCAATAGTAATTGAAAATAGACTGCTTTTGTATTAGCAAAAAACGTGTTAGCCCTCCCAACTCACAAATGACCAGTTATAACAGCACAGCACAGAGCGAAGGGTGCCGATTATGCCAGCTTGGCGCGGCGATGGTGCTCTTTGTCACAGGGCATTGTAGGAGAAGCTGTTTTTATTGTCCAATTTCCGAGCACAGGAGGGGCGTAGATAACACATACGCAAATGAAACGCTTGTAAGCTGCGATGCGGATTTGCTTCGTGAAGCGCGATCGATGGATGCACTTGGAACTGGTTTTACGGGCGGTGAGCCTTTGCTGAGGCTCAATAGAACCTTGCATTACATTAAGCTGTTGAAGCGTTCGTTAGGAGCTGAGCATTACATTCATCTCTATACCGGGCTTGCTCCGCCGCTTCGCACATTACGACAACTTTTCAATGCCGGATTAGATGAGATACGGCTGCATCCACCCCTCGAGCTATGGGATGCTTTTGACCAGTCCCTGTACTGTCGGGCCCTCACAGACGCGAAGGCTGTGGGCTTGCACGCAGGCGTCGAGATCCCTGCAATAAAGGACGTGCCAGTGATTTTAAAAGCTATTGAGCACCATCAAGCGTTTCTTAACCTTAACGAGTTGGAGTTCTCAGATACGAACTACGACGAAATGAGGGCGAGAGGTTATACGTCACAGATGTCAAGCTACGCTGCTGCAGGCAGCGAAGACATAGCACAAGACATCGCTCGAGCCGCCCCACGTGCATATTTTTGTTCCTCGACCTCTAAAGACAGTATCCAGTTGAGAGAAAGGCTAAAACGCAAAGCGAATAACTTAGCGAGAGATTTCGACGAAGTGACAGAAGATGGGACGCTTGTTTACGCGGTAATCGAGCGCGCGAATGACTTGAGGTTTTTGGAATCACTCTCGAAAGAGCGCTTTGTCGTCATCGATGGAACGGTGCATACGTCATGGCAAACGGCCTTTAAGTTGATACAGGAGTATCCAGCGCTGGAACCGCAAACAAGCATCGTGGAGAGATACCCAGAGGGCATAATCGTAGAGATGACTCCGGCAGGTCATTTGTTAAAACCCAAAACGTAAATACTCCCACGAGGATTATCTATCGCCCCGGACGTGGTTACACTGAATGGCAAAAGTGTTGAAGATCGGCTAAAGCATTATCTTGAGAGAGATGGGTTAGGCGTTCGGAGGGCTGTCCTTGAGCTTTTTCTCCAAGAGCATATTTTTACTACTGAAGAAGTCTATCAGCACTTGAAAAATAGCGGTTTTTCAGTTAGCTATCGCGGAGTCTCAGCTATGGTAGGATTGATGAACACACGACTTGGGATTTTTAGTATAGACGTAACGAAGAACCATAACGCTTACTCGCTAAAAGATTCGTATAAAGACGTGGTGCAATTACTTTTGAGCCGAAAAGAACAACCTACCCCAATAAGCGGCAACGTCATTCAGTAGGAGTTTCATGTCGTGGATAAGACAAAGTGCACACAATTCACTTTACAAAGCATATGAGCGCCTCCTCACACGAGAGGTAAAAGAAGGGCCGATGCCCCGCCATGTCGCTATAATCCAGGATGGGAACCGCAGATACGCAGATAAGATCGGCGAACCACGCTTTAACGGGCATATTTACGGTGCATTAACGACTGAAAAAGTACTTACTTGGTGTCTTGACCTTGAAATAAGGCATATAACACTCTACACGTTTTCTACCGAAAACTGTAGACGTCCGAACGAGGAACTCACCGCGCTCTTCGCGTTAATGCAAGATAGGTTTGATACGCTTAGCAGAGAGGAGACGATCTACAAGAATCAAGTAAGAGTACGAATGATCGGCGAACGCCGCCTGATTCCAGATAACGTGCTGCAGTCCATTAAGCGAGTCGAAGACGCGACAAGCCACTTTAAAAAGTATTCGCTGAACTTTGCTGTCGCATACGGAGGCAGGAAGGAAATTGTCGATGTCGTACAGGGTATTGCGAGGCTTGTGGAAGCTAACTCTCTGAGTGTTGATGATATAAACGAACAGCTGTTGAAGCAACACTTTTACGATACTAATGCGCTTGAGGATGTTGATTTGATCATTCGATCGGGCGGTGAAGAACGTCTCTCTAATTTCTTGCCGTGGCAAGCAAGCGGCAATGAGTGTTGCTCGTACTTCTGCGCGCCCTATTGGCCGGAGTTTAGGAAGATCGATCTCTTGCGCGCGGTCAGAATATTCCAAGAACGAGAACAGCAGAAGCGTATAAGCATTGTTCAACGCGCTTTTCGGTTTCTGAACGAGGTTGGGAAAGTCGAAATTGGCGAGGTCTTCAGGCTTTCACGCCGTGCCTGCGAAATCACGTATGAAGAAGTAACGGACATCTTAAGGGAGAACCTTCCAAGCTTTACGCCGAGCAATGACTGATGAAGACTGCAATCGTACTTGCAGGAGGGCAAGGCTCCAGATTAAACTACAGGGAAAAAGCGCTCCTCGAGTTGCATGGAAAGCCGATTCTTTTGCGCATTCTTGAGCGGCTGTCGGGATCGGTTGATGATTTTATCATCGTAGCAAGAGACAGAGATCAACAGATTAAACTACCGCTCAGTAGACTGCCTGTTGGCAGAACTACGGTTGTTTGCGATGAGATACGAGGTTTTGGGCCGATAGCAGGAATCTATACCGGACTCAAGGCATCCAAGGCCGCATACTCCTTTGTGGTGGCGTGCGACATGCCGTACGTAAATGCTAGCGTTGTTGATCTGTTATTCCGCAGAGCAAGTGGATACGACGTTGCTATCCCGTATCCGCCTGAGCCGCTGCACGCAGTCTATAAACGCGATGTCACCATAGAAGCCGCGAAAAAGGCGATAAACGAAGGCAAGGGGGCGATTATGTACATAATCGACCAGCTCCGGGCTAATTTTGTGTCGAAGGAAGAAATTCAAACACTTGATCCTAATCTGTGTACCTTCCTAAACATTAATCGGGTGCAAGACATCAAACGACTGAGTGACCAAGCGATATGTGAGTAAGTCTCTGCTTCAGCCAGCGTGCGTGGCAACGTCCTTCGAGCTCGCTTTGGTAGTTTTTGGCGGTCGTTTTCGTGTCGTGAGCAGAAGCACGATTACAGCGCCTAAAACTCCGCAAAAAAGCACCGTACCAGTAAGCGTATCACCGCCAGCATATCCATGCATTCCCGTGCTGACACTGAAAAAGCTCTCAAGAAACGGAAGAACGTAGCCGACACCGAGAAACGTGCAAATGACCGATAAGAATCCGGAAACTGAAATGTAAGCGGCAAAACGGCCGCTCCAGTTCTGTGTTCTTGCGTGCAAGTAGATTAAGAAGACGAACCACGTCACGAGAGACCACGTCTCCTTAGGATCCCAGCTCCAGTAGCTGCCCCAAGCTCTGTTTGCCCATATGGCTCCTGTGATAATTCCAAACGTAAGCAGAGGAAAACCGATTGCAACGCTTTTATAAGCTATATCGTCAAGTGCGTCCAATTGAAGCCCTGTTAGGATTCCCGCCCCGCTCTGTGAATGCTTGGATGAAGGAACGTCGTGTGGGTTTTGGTCATTCTGGAGATCTTTCGTCCCGACGATGAGCTTCCTATCCTTCCACAGATACAACGCGCTTGCTGCGAAGGCGACTGCAAACGCTCCGTACGCGAGTATGACAATCGGCACATGAATGAGCAGCCAAACGCTCTGCAAGGCAGGAACAAGAGGCTCTGGATTCGCTGATTGCATGGACGAAAAACCCATGATAATAAAGGCGAGTGGGGCTACAATGATTCCTACACTCTTATAATTCGATCTGAAGTTTAAAATCAAGTAAGCTCCAACGAGCGTCCACGCAAAGAAAGCCATCACTTCGTAGGTGGTTACCCACGGTGGGTGGCCAGTATAAAACCATCGATTGGCAAGGGCAATCGTTTCAAAGGCGAAGCCAAAAAAAGCGAGCGTTAGGCCCATAGAACCGAGTCGCTCCTTTTTCATTGAAACGTACAAGATAAAAAGTATCGACGACAGCAAGTACGTCCCTAGTGCAATTTCAAACCCTAACTGTTCGTATGTTGCGATGTCCATGACCTGCCTTATCTAAAAAACAAAGTTGTGCGTGCCATCCGACTAAATGCTTGAGTGATTGTTGCGCTGAATGACTGAAGAGTGAATCTTCTCCATCTCTTTAAAAAAACTCCGCGAGTGTTTGTTAGTCGTTCCCCCCAGCAGAAGGCCCTGCTCCGACTCTTTGATCCATATCCTCTTGTGTGGGATGTATAACGCGACCATAATACCAACTATCGTAATAAACGCTCCTGCCCATACGAAGGGGATGCCGGCTTCACTCTTTATTTGAAAAGCAACCCAGCCCGCTTTTCCAGACTGTGTCACGCCGGCTGAATCGTAATCGTACAGATAAAAGGTCAGCCCTTTGTGAGTTAAAGGTTCGTTTACCGTCACGTAATGGGTTTCAACGACGTTACCATCTATGATACTTACCACAGCACTATACTCTCTCACTGTTCCATCATTATAATAATCAACGCCGAAATCATTCAGTTTAACGGTGAAGCCCGCAACGTCGACAGAGCCGCCTAGTGGAATAACCGCAATACTATTATTGTATTCACTCGTTGACCCATTCACTGTGCCAATTAGAACGCCGAGCAAGAGTACTAAGACTCCAAAATGCGCTATATGAGGGCCAAACCGTCCTACTCTTCCTTTTTGAGCAAAAAAGATTGTTTGCTTGGTATTGCTCGCATGCCGGTGACCGTAGCCGTTGATGTGCTCACTTACATCGGATAGCTTCGCGCCGGAAAGGAAGGCGTTGAATGGGAGGGCTTCAATAAATTGATCAGTCACATCGACGCGGGGATGGACGACGAGGCGCCAAACGGTCGTGATTCTAGTCAAACTGCAGACGCACGTGGATAACGAAAATAATGCTATGAGAGCAATGAAAAGGGGTGAAGAAAAGATTAAACTGCCGTTTGGCAGGAGTGTCCCCAAGATGGACAGCAATATGATAAACACGATGATGGCTATAGCAAATCGTGCAGATGTTAGTAATCGTAGCGCGACGTTCATTGTTTTGTATTACGCTGGGGCAGTTCTTTAACGCGGCGTGCAGACAGGTGCATTACGCACTTTTGTCGTGATACCGTCGTGTCTTGACGACGAGCAAGCAATCCTGGAGTTTTTTCGTTGTCACAGTCCGTGTCGTTTTTGTCTTTTTTGGTAATCTCGAACAGCTCGTAGCAAATCCATCTTTCTGAAACTCGACCAGTTAGCGTCGGTGAAATAGAGTTCTGAGTAAACGGCCTGCCAAATCAGAAAATCAGTCAAGCAGTTATCTCCCGTCCTTATCACGAGCTCAGGTTCTTCCTTAAAGGTGAGATGCTTGTTAATAGTGTCTTCGGATATCTCGTTTGCACATAATTCGCCGTCTCGCACCTTACTAGCTATAGACCTGATAGCATCGACCAGCTCTTTTTTGCCCCCATATCCGACTGAGATACGCATTTTGGGCTCAGTATCAGTGTCTGTAGTTCTGACCCCCGTCGGCAAGTAAACGGCAGCTCCGAGGGATTCCGAACCAAGATAATTAGTAATCTTGTCAACGATTTGCGTACATAGCTTTTCGTTGACGTCGTCTCCCAGGTCCATCATGCTTATGTAGATAGTAATTTGGTGGATGCCAATCTCGTTGCACCATGAAGCGAACGCGCCTATCTTTTTGTAAGCTTCGTTGCTGCTGAGTTCTTTTTCTGCTATGATGAGCGTTATGTGTCGGGGGACTTGGCTGATTTGATAGAGGAGTCTGCGCTCATAAAGATTTGAGATCACGTTATCACAGCCGTGTATGCTGTCGTTAAATCCCGGTCCGGTCGTTGCAAAAAGCTGCACTTGCCAAAAACGTGAAGTACTTTAGGTTTGAATAGAAGGAAGAGTATTGTGAACGTAACGGCAAGAAGACTTCTTTTGCGAGCGAGCTTTGGATTAGTTGCGCTGATCATTCCCTTTTTAGGAAGCATAGGCGCGCTTTTTTTTATGCTGCTTTTGTCACTTATCATCGTTCTTATCAATCCGAAGATGCATGTTTTTATGCTCTTTGCAACGGTTGCAGATAAAAAATCTGAGGTCCTCGTTAAGCCGCTTGCACTTACTTTATCTCTAACGGCGCTTTGCATATTCAGCGCAGTCTCAAGCTTGCCGCTGTACATTATCAGTGATGTTATTATAATAGTAACGCTGGCTGAGGTACTCTCACTGGTTTTCAGATCTTTTGGTAGCCTTACGGGCAGCTTGGTCTATGTTTTATCTGGTGGCTTTTTTGGCTTCCTCGTTGGTCTCATATCGACCATCATCACTAACTCAGGTACTTCACCAGATTTCTTGCTTTTTGTTGCCACGATCGGCGCGTTAGTCGGAGCCCTTTTGAGGAATATTCTCCACGAGGTTGAGGAAAACGTGATCGTGCCATTGGGCATGGGGTTTGCAATGTGGCTGTTTGATAGTTTTGATTACTCCGTGCCCGTCGTTCGGCTGCTGTTGACGCTGCTTTTCATGATCTTGCTTGGCTACGCGCTAGGTCGAGTTAAGCTGGCCGACCTATCTGGAATTCTGAGCGGAATCCTGATGGGTGTCTTAATTGTCTCATTCACTGATTTTCGATGGTTTGTGATCATGCTTGCATTTTTCGTTATTGGTGGAGTCTTCACAAAATATAAATATGAATACAAACGGGCAATTGGAATCGCACAGGAAGGAGGGGGGGCGCGGGGGTATCGCAACGTATTTGGAAACGGCCTTGCCGCTCTTGTATGTGCTATCGCGTACGGCATCTCAGGGAACATACTGCTCTTAGTCGCATACGTTGGAGCAGTGGCAACCGCGACAGGTGACACCTTAGCGAGTGAGATAGGACAAACGCACAGAAAGCTGCCGCGGCTTATCACCGATCTCAGATACGTCCAACATGGCACTGATGGTGGAATCACAACGCTCGGCGAGTACTCTGCTGTAGCAGGAGCTGCAGCAATAGCATTAATCGCTGTGCTGCTCGGGGTTGCAGCGCCAAATACATTTGTCCCCGTTATCCTCGGAGGCTTTTTTGGAGCCAACTTTGATAGCGTCCTTGGTGCCGTGTTAGAACGGAGGCACTATCTAACGAACAGTTCAGTAAACCTGCTGGCGACGATCTCAGGCGCAATCGCATCCACGGTCATCTACCTGCTCCTCCTTTGAGCCGATGCAGTGGCTGATTTGACGATCTCACGCTCTTAGATCAAATAACACACCATCTGGCCCGATTGCGTCTTAGCGCAACGCGACGCGTTCGTTTAGAAGCCGGATAATAACAGCCTCGCGCAAGCTTGGTGCGCACGTGAATGGTGATTCTTCAGATCGAAATATGAGTGAAAGGGTGACACCCAGCTCATCGGTTCTTGACACATTCACAACAATCGATCCCTCGTCGACACTGCATACCTTTTCAACCTCTTCTCGCATCAGCCGCTTCACCAAGAGGAGGTCGGAATCATATGAGACTCGCACATCCAGCCGACCCGATATATGATCGTTAGAATGGTTGAAGATTACCTCATTTGTCATCACAGAGTTAGGAATAATCATGTGGCGGTCAATAAGGCGGATTACGGTGTGTCGAAAGGTGATATCCTCAACAAAGCCCGATTCTCCTCGCACAGTAACGAAATCCTGCACGCCAAACGGCTTGAAAACAACGATGGCAATTCCTGCAATAACATTTGAAAGCGTGCTTTGGGCCGCTATGCCGATAATTATCCCTATTATACTAACGCTTGCAAAAAGCGCGACTGACAATGATTGCAGCTGCGGCGTTAACGCAATTAGTGCCATCACGGCGACGATGTAGATTGACGCGATAATTAGGCGCTTTAAAGCGACATACTTAGTTGGATTGACTTTCAGCCTAATCGCTGCCTGCTGGAGATAGCGATTAGAAAAAACCTCAAAAAATCGAGCTACGATGATCGTCACTGCTATTATGACAACGACCCGCAGCAAGATGGCTGCGGTCGAGTTGACATCATAGAGGTCGTTGGGGAATGCCATGTTATCGTTAGTGCAGGGCTCGTTACAGTAAATTTTTAGGAGACCCGCTATTCGGGGTAATAGTATTCCCCTTCATCACGCTGTTTTCGGTCCAGCTTCGACCCTATCTTGTTTACCCTTGGTCTATGGGTATCCTCGTCTCTCCTGAAAGTGATCCCAATGCCCTTCAAGAAACGGTTCATGCCCTCGTGCATATTGAAAGGTCCCTCCGCCACGCCATGGTATCCTGGAGAACCAGAAAAGACCATCAGGCGCTCGCTTGCAAGATCGATCATGTAAATGTCGTGGTCGACAAGCAGCATGCCCACTTTTTTGTTCTCCGTGAAACGTCGGAGCAAGCTCGTTGCGAGCGCACGTTGCTCAACGTCGAGGTGTGCACTCGGTTCATCGAGCATAAAGAGATCAGCTTCACGGCTGAGGCAGGCTGCTATGGCCACCCGTTGCAGTTCTCCCCCGCTTAAATCTTGGAGGGAGCGATCTAATATCTTCTCAAGTTGAAGTGGTTTTATGATCTCAGCGCGATAGTAGCTCGAGTCGTAACGAGAGGTAAGCGACCTTAGTAAGGAGGCGACACTCTCAGCCTCTGCTCGATCGGCTGTGATGTATTGAGGTTTATAAGCAGCTTTCACTTCCACGTCTACGTGTCCTTCATCGGGCTTCGTTACTCCTGCGAGCAGCCGTATGAAGGTTGTTTTGCCGATCCCGTTAGGACCCATAATTCCTATGACGCCCTTGGTGAGCTCGCCTCCTTCTGTTTCAAAGGTAAACGTGTCGTAGCTCTTTTTGAGACGTGTGATATGCGCTAACACCCGCTCGTCTCTATCAAGTCGTGGCGCATGCAGCTCAAACTGTATGGCATCCGCGCGGATTCGAACATTTTCGTCTCTGAGATACCCCTTAAGATACTCGTTAATGCCCACCCTCACTCCTTTCGGGTTTGTAATCACACCGTATGCGCCGGGTTCACCATACGCGACGTATAACATATCGGCCAACAAATCCAATATCGCCAAGTCATGCTCAACAACTAACACGGTCTTTTTCGCTGCGAGCCTTCGAATTATTCGAGCGATGTTGACACGTTGATAGATATCAAGATAAGGGGTTAACTCGTCAAAGAAGTAAAAATCTGCATCCTTGGCGATCGTAGCAGCAATCGCCAAGCGTTGGAGCTCTCCCCCGCTCAAATTTGCGATATCCCGTTCTCCAATTTGCTCAAGTTCCAACTGAGCGAGCAATTCATTTTTGATGCCACGCTCATCGATTCGCTCGATAAGAGCGTTGACCTTTCCTGCATACGCACGTGGAATAAGATCTACGTACTGGGGTTTGCTGGAGGTACGTAACGCTCCGCT
>JAJRBK010000137.1 GCA_028679495.1 Methanobacteriota archaeon | reverse complement strand
GAGCTGAAAGTCGAAACGCTTCCCGCCCTCGCCCGGTGCGCGTGCGGCTTTGAAGGCGCCTTGGGAGACGAGGACTACGTGTGCCCCGTATGTGGCGGCATGTACGAGCTACTTGAGGGGCGAGGTATTTGCGTGAAAAACATAGAAGTCGAGCTCGAAGATGAGGACGTAACGGGTAAACACAATGCACACTGACCCCCACGTGCGCGATAAAACGATCAACTTGCTCCACGGCGCTGGAGGCGAGTTGATGAACGCGCTCATCGCTGATGTTTTAACACGGATTACTAACAAGAATGCCGGAGGCATTGGCCTCGAATCACTCGATGACGGCGCAGCGATTCCTCTTACTCATGGCGGATACCTCGTTTTAACGACCGACACGCATGTCGTCAAACCTATCTTCTTTCCCGGCGGGGATATCGGCCGGATTGCTGTCTCAGGCACAGTGAACGATTTGGCCATGATGGGGGCTGCTCCCGTCGCGCTGACAAGTGCCATCGTGCTCGAGGATGGCTTTTCGATGGACGCCTTGCGCGTTATCATCGCTTCCATGGACGCAGCAACCAAAGAGGTTGACGCCGCAATCGTCACAGGCGACACCAAAGTCGTTGAGAAGGGAGCCCTTGATCAGGTTATTATTAACACCGCGGGTATTGGCTTTGTAGAAAAACCAGTGCGCGACTGCGGGTTACGGCCGGGCGACAAGCTCATAGTGACGGGCACGGTAGGTGACCATGGCATCGCCGTGCTCGCGAAGCGTGAGGATTTTAAGTTCCGAACCGAGCTTCGATCGGATGTAGCTCCGATATGGCGCACGATCAAAGCGGCGCTCGATGCAGCGAAGCCCGATGGCATTACGGCCATGAAGGATCCCACGAGAGGTGGCGTTGCAAGCGCGTTAAATGAGATGGCGCGCAAGAGTGGTGTTGAGATTGTCATTAACGAGGAGGCGATACCAATCAACCCTGCGATACGAGCTGCAGCAGAGATGCTCGGCATCGATGTGCTTGCGGTTGCAAACGAGGGTAAAGCACTTATCGGCGTGCAAGCTGAACATGCTAAACGCGTTCTCGCCGCTATTAAAGGGACGCCATATGGCCGCGACGCTGCCGTCATTGGCGAGGTCACCGACGGGGAACGAGTGCTTCTTAGGACCGCTATTGGAGGCACACGGTTCATCGACGCTCCGCTCGGCGATCCCGTGCCCCGTGTTTGTTGACTTTTGATTACTCTCCACTACCCTCAATGACCGACCTGGATTGCCTCTGTTTTAGCAGTCATTGAGCAAAGAAGGGTAACGCAGAGAAGGGTTAGAAACGCGTTTTGGGTGTGGTAAATTAAACGAAGCAAAAGCAGTCGAAAAAGCTGCAGAAAGCTTTAAGAACGATACCCCTCTTAATACGTCTCACCGGTGCAACCTTTTATGCACAAGCCCGGGTAGTGTAGCGGCCTATCATGGAGCCCTGTCGAGGCTCCGACTCGGGTTCAAATCCCGACTCGGGCGCTTGTTTTTTGCCTTCAATTGACGAACAAAGCCCTTCACCGACAGGGGAAAAAATTTAAACTTGAGTTTAAACTCCGCCCCCGCCCTAGCCAAGGAATATGTCGGGGTTGGAGCTTTGGTTTGCGCACGAAGACTTAAACGGCTACCTCACTCTTCGATCAGCTGGGCTTGCCCATAAGTCGGTCAATTGGCTTAGGAAGTCAGCTGAGCTGTTGTGGAACGTGACTCGTGGCACCGTAAGCATGGTCACCATGCGACACTTGCGAGACCACGTCCTTGCCAAGTATAAAAACAGCGAAGCGAAACGCAAAGTCCTCCAGTTCGCTCGTGCGTTTCTTCGTTACTTGGCGAAGATCACTTTTGATCAGAGGTATGCAGCGTTCGACCTGTTCTTGCAGCTGCCAAGAGCAGTCAAAGAGCAGAAGCAAGTGACCGAACGAATCGTTACCAAAGAAGACATCGAGTACCTGCTTTCTGCAATCAAGCAAGCACACCGCAGCGGAGAAGTCAATACTTATCACTACCTCAACTACACGGCAATTGTGCTGTTTGGTGCGATGACTGGTCAGCGACCGCTAGCGACAATAGCACGACTCACGGTCGGGCAGCTTAAGGAAGCGGTTAGGACGGACAAGCCCGTTGTGGATGTGCTCCCATCCCAAGATAAGATACATATGCAGCACTATGTGCCGCTCCATCCCCAGGTTATTGATGCCATACTGCCTGTGCTAGACAGCCGGTGTGATGACGAGCGCGTATTTGAGCAACTGTCCTTCCAGCAGTGGCTGAGGTATAACGAGGTCAGGTTTAAACATGGTGGTGCTCGTATCGAAAACGGTGACCTAAGGAAGTTTTCCAAGCAACATGGTGACGTTATCGGCTGGGATCAGTCAAACAGAGCCTATATTCTCACCCATAATGTATCAGGTGTTGACTGGTCTCACTACAAGCATCCGCTGCCCGAGCACGTGTATGACGTGTATATGAAGTATTGGAGAAATGTGACTTTCAAAAGTAATGGATCGAAAAAAGAAAAGAAGAGATAGGGGACAGGTGTCGCTAATCTTAATCTCCGATCTAAGGTGCCTGTTTCACCGCTTCTATCGCTTTTCCAGCCAGCTCGACAACAGCCTCTGCTGGAATAAGGGGCGTGAACTGCGGAGTCGTGTTCATTTTTTTCGACACGAGAAGCCCGAGTTCTGTTATTTGCGCCTCATCCAAGTCCGCCACGAGGAAGCTATTGCGCGTGCCAGCTTCCACAGCCGTAAATTGTGGCTTGAATCGACTCATCATATATCCGATAACTTTCCCGGGGCCGCCTTCTTCAAAGTCGATGCGATTGCCGACTTCTGTGGGAATCTCGATATACACCAAGTAGAGCATGATTGCTCACCTCCGGCACAACATTCAACACCCAAGCATAAGTCCGTTGACCTGAATTTGAGCGCGTTAATGCGTTAAAATCCGTGTTGGACAGCCATTGGACACACCACAAGCACCCGCTGCCTGAGCACGTGTATGATGTGTATATGAAATACTGGAAAGACGTTAAACAGCAAGCTTAGACATCGGTTGGTGCATCTGCAGCCACATACGTAGTTTCGCACCACATCAATGGTGAAGATCTGCAGAAGACACTGATGCGGAAGTGCAGTTTTGAGAGCGAGCGAGCAGTGACCTGCCGTACACCCGCTTACTAAGGCATTAAGACCGCGTCTATAATGTGGATGACACCATTGGTGCCTTCAATGTCGGCCTCTTTTACCACAGCATCGTTAACCTTTATGCCGTGTCGCAACCAGTGGTGCTCCTCAATCGTGAGCATTCCGCCTTGGAGCGTGGTAACGCTTTTTTGCTTGCGTAGGTCAGAGGCCATAAGCTTCTGCGGGACAGCATGATAGGTCAGGATGGTCTTCGCCTTTTCAATGTCTTCAAGCGCGCTGATTATCGTGCCTCCTTGGAGCTTAGCGAACGCCTCGTTCTCAGGAGCGAAAAGGGTGATCTCATGAGGCTTGTCGAGAATGTGGATTATTCCTGCTCCCACGATCGCATGGTAGAGGGTGGATAAGTCCTCCAGATGCGACATAAGCGTTACAACATCTAAGTCATATTTCACGCAATTCACCTGCTTTGTTTATCAGTTAATGGATATGCCTTCGATGTTGTTGCCGGTTTAAGAAGCTTTGGCGCACTTAGATAGCGTAAACAGTAGATTTTCCCGTTGATCCTATTAAGAGCGTTGCAGCTCCCTTTCTTTTCCTTTTTTTCCTTTTGTTCACTGATAGCCATCTTGGTGGTTGATTACAAGTACGTGCATCAACGGGTGGGGGCAAGGTTACTAATCTCACTACAAGCACCCGCTGCCTGAGAACGTCTACGATGTGTATATGCTATATTGGCAAGATGTTGAGTTTTAAAGCGGCAGGAAGGACATTCAAAAGTGGTGATAGTGAAAAGAGAGATAATGATCTAGGAGATGAGGGGGGTCTGTTCCTATTCTTGCTTACTATTGGACGATAATCGCCCCTGTCTCCTGCGAGTGGATGAAGCAGCGGTAGGGATACGTTCCTGTGGTATTGAACTGATACGTGTAGGTGCCGCCCGCGCCAATTAATGGCGATGAACCCCCCGCGCCAACTTTTGGGGATGAAAATATTGGACTTTCTGAATAAAGCTCATGGTCGACCGAATCGTTGTTTCTCCAGATCACATTCGCTCCTTTTTGAATCGTGAGCGAAGCAGGGCTAAAGGTATAGTTGTGGATCACTACCGTATTTTGACTCGCAGTGCTGGTAACTGGGCTTGCGCTAGGCGTTTGGTCGTTAGTGCTTGTAGTGCAACCAGCTACTAACAAAGATGCAACCGAAAGACTGAGAACAACTATAACAGTTAAAGATTTCAATTGCATACGGTTAGTCAAGATGTGAAAGACGTCTTAAGGTTTGCGATTAACGTCTCTGTGATGATCTTTTAGCAAAAAAGCTGATTAAACTCGTAGCATGCCGTGTCTGCTGTGGCATGCTTTGCAACTTGGTAAAATGAATGCGAAAGACGATAAAGCTTTTTCCAGCTTGGCACGGCCGCCTTTATAGCAATAAAGAGAGTAACGCGTTTTTATGTATTTAAAGAGGTTCAATGATCAGAATCTACAGGAAGTGTACGCGAACATACCGTTTCAAATCAACATCACGAGTGCGGCTTGAAGTATGAGTTTTTTTTGTTGGATCCAGAGTAAAACCGTTTAAATGTAGCGAAAACTATAAGGATTAATAATGACTATTTACATGTTACCCTCTATGGGTGATGTGGAGAAAAAAATACTAATTGTTAGTGAATGAGCAAATGTAATTTGCTCAGTTGTTGAACGGTAAAAGTACCTTTACACTACAAAAAAGGGCAACAAGCGGGGCAACACGCATCGCTTAGCCGGTATTTGAAGTTAAGGGAACTTAAACTTTTAACTAATCATTAACAAAAGTGTTTCTTGCCCCCACATACCCCATAGAGCTCTGTTTTTGAAGGAATAGTTAGATCATTTCTTGTTTTGTGGCCTCAATTCTCCCCTTATTTTGATGTCCTTTTTCTTGCTTCCGAATAGCAAAAACAGCGAGAGGAATCAAAGCACGAAACAATGTGACGAGTCGTATCGTAACAAACAAGACATAGAAAACATTCTCGCGCGGCACCTATTGGCAGCTCCCTTTTGTCCACCCAGCTCAAAGGCACGTGCTCACGGGGATGGGGGCAGGTGTTGACGGGTCTCACTACAAGTATGACTACCTGAGCATGTCTGTGACATCTATTTGCGGTATTGGAGAGGCGTGGTTCTAAAGCGAGGGAAAAAAGATCACTCAGCCGTTCGAGGGAGCATTATGGAGAATATCCGCATTTAACCCGTAATTCCTATCGCTCAGACAGCATTTTCACTCGTTGCAAGGCTTTTGGAAATTTATCCTCAAATTCATCTTTGTGCGCTTGAGGGACATCGAAGGCAACAGTTAAGGTAGTAACGCCATCTTCTTCCTTGAGCGAGTAACTTTCTGTTCCGCCAGACCATTCTTCTGACTTCTCGGCTAGGGGCTGCTCTTTCCAGTTTTCTATGTCTGCTGCATTTCTGAAGGATACAAACTCGTTGGGTACAAGCTTCTCAATCACGCTGGATACTCCGCTACCGCTTGGATAAAGAAACTGTATTTTGCCTCCTTCGCTCCAATCACCCACGACATACTGTCCCTCATCGATTATGTTTGCCCAGTCACGATAGGTTGCGTCTTCCCACAGAACCTTCCAGACCTTTTCTCGGGGTGCTTTAATTTCAATCGAAAATTGTAATTTTTCCATAGGATTACCCACGCACTCTGGTTTAAAAACAGATTATTTCAAACTTAACTAATCTAATTTAAGATCGTTGGGATGACATCCCAGAAAACTTGCTGCCTTCGGCCTCAATGGTCTGCCGATGAATTACGGGCATCATGGGCGGAGACACGTGCAGCAAGGGGTGGGGGCAGGGGGTGCTACTATGTCTACAATGAAGCACATGCGTTAGGGTGTGCGTGTGCGAGGTCAAACACACGCATATTACCAATACAGCTTGGCCAAAAGTGTGAGGTGACAAACCCCTAACGCACGTTAACACTGCGATTGAAAGCATAAAAAGCGAAGTGACATAGAAATGTTACGCACTAAACAATCCTGCTCCTCTTTTTCTCCGTTTGTACACCACCAGCTACAAGGCACGTGTTCAAGGGCTAAAGACGTTTCGCGTGCCTGTAGATCCTTGTTCGAAGAACAGTGAGAAAGCACGGAAAGCACGGAGAAACAGGAACATAGCCTCGTATGCACGGCAAGCACGTATAATGCACGAGCTACCTGTTCTTTTTGGTGAACCAATGAATAGCGAAAAACGCTCTGAGATTTCTGAGAGGGATGTAAATAAGACCCGCAAGGACAATGCAGTCGAATTCTTCAATTTAATTGGTCAAGGAAGATCAAAGGACGGACTGCGATTCTTCGCCCCCGATTGCAAGACGCACAATCCGTATGTCGCTGGCGACATGGATGCGTTGACCGATGCAATGATTGAAGTGCAGAAACAGGGAGCAGAAGGGATAGTAAAAGGGTCGACAGCTGACTTTAAGCTTATTGTCAGACACGTCCTTGCTGAGGGAGACCTCGTTGCCGTGCACACGCAGCTTTCAAGTCAGAAGCCAAGCGAAGGCGGGTTACGACAGGTGCATCTCTTCCGTTTTAGCGGAGATAAGATTGTTGAATACTGGGATATTACCCAGGACGTGCCAGAAAATGCATCGAATGCAGCTGAAGCGTTTTCTTAGCGGATAGTTATTACAGCAGAAGTTGTGTAGACGCTCCGTCTCAAATAGATAAGGCTCACCTGTATAAGAGCACGTGCCGCTGCCTGCTGCTACGAGCTTCGTGACAGTCGGGGACTCACAAAGACCTTCCGCAACCTCGAAGCCGCTTACACCTTTGGTAAGCATGTTGCTTGCATTAACAATCACACCGACCTATTGCTCGATAATGTGATTGGACATAGTCTGGACTTTTAACGAGAGCATGACTTCCCACAAAACCTGTTCTGTCTGAGCGAACTAGTCCGAGGAGTCGAAAGTCCGCCTGCATACCTTCACGACATATCTGTTTTACGAGACCTTTACTGCCCTGTCAGTTCCCTGCCCCGTAGTCATATTGAACCCGTCAACCTTCCCGCTGTTGTCCCGCGTG
>JAJRBK010000136.1 GCA_028679495.1 Methanobacteriota archaeon | reverse complement strand
GCGTTCTCAGCACTTGCATAGGTCAAGGCAACCTTCTTCACGAGCTCAGTCGGTGTGGTCGTGATATCTTCAACGTCCGCGTAATTCTTAACAGTCTCTTTAAGCTCATCAAATCCTTTCGTTCGGGCCTCGATGAACTCCTTATCGTGCTTATCCGCGTCAATGATCCAATACATCATCGAGTTCATAAGCGCGACATCGGTGCCGGATTTGAAGGGCATGTAGATATCGGCGAGCTTAGCGGTCGTCGAGTAGCGAGGATCAGCTACGATAATGGTCGCGCCTTTCTCTTTGGCCATCACGACGCGTCGACCGATAAGCGGGTGCTGCTCCATGGTGTTGGAGCCGATAATGAAGATGCAATCGGCCTTGTCTATGTCTAGGATGGAGTTCGTCATTGCACCTGAGCCGAACGATTTAGCCAGTCCAGAGACAGTGGGACCGTGGCACAGGCGCGCGCAGTGGTCAAGGTAGTTCGTCTTGAAGCCAACTCGTGCGAGCTTGTTCATCAAGTAGTTCTCTTCGTTGGTGGTCCGTGCGGAAGAAAGGAATGCTACGGAGTTAGGCCCGTTTGCTTCCTGCGTTGCCTTAAACTTCGAGGCAACGAGATCGAGAGCCTCCTCCCATGTGGACTCCACGAAGGCGCCATCCTTCTTTATCAAAGGCTTGGTAAGCCGATCCTCGCTGTGAACGAATTCATCACAAACGAGTCCCTTGGGGCAGAGCTTGCCTTCATTCACTGGGTGCCGCTTCCAGGGCTCAACACCCGTAAGCTTACCGTCTTGAACAACTAGGTTTAACCCGCAACCACAGCCACAATAGGGGCAGATGGTTGGTACATACTCGAAATTCATGTTCTCTCCCATTTTTTATGCTAATGCTTTTATTCAAATAAAGAAATGTTTAAGCGTTATCTTATCGAGCTAGGATGTCTTAAATCTTTTGTATTTAAAAAAGAGGGCGGGTGTAACCCCGCGCATTTGTTATCGATTCACGCTGCTCGTGCTTGCTGTCTACGAGTCAACTTCAGCCAAATCAGCGACGATCTCGGCCGGTTCAGACCCCCGAAGGAGCGTGTACCAGTAGATCATTGCCACGAAAATGGCACCACCGATAATGTTTCCGATCGTGACGGGAAGCAGATTGACGTAAAAGAATGCTCCCCAGTTGCCCCAATCATTCCAGTTGGTGGCGAAGATGTACGTGGGCAGGAAGAACATGTTGGCGATACTGTGCTCAAAGCCGATCGCAACGAAAGCACTGATGGGGAACCATATCCCGAATATCTTGCCTATCGTATCGTCGGACGCAACGGCGAGCCACACGGCGAGACATACAAGCCAATTACAGCCGATGCCACGGTAGAGCGCTTGCCAGAAATTGAGCGCCATCTTAGCGTTCCACACCGCCTGCACATTCAGATAAGCGGCACTTTGTGGCCCGCCAACTTTGTAGACGATGATACCTGAAGCCACCGCTAAAAGGCCTGCGACGAAGATGCTCCCTATAAAGTTGCCAACATAGGAGCCAACCCAGTTCTTAAGCAATCCGGCGCCACTTGCTTTTCTATGTAATACTGACATCACCGGGAACATACAGTTGCCCGTGAAGAGTTCTGAACCAGCGATAACTACTAACATTAAACCGACGGGAAACACCGCTCCAAAAACGAAACGGTACAATCCAACCGGATATCCTGCTGCGGTCATTCCTTGGGTCGCGATGAAGGCAAGGAAGCCTCCAAACGCGATGTAGGCGCCAGCAAGAAATCCCATAAGGAGTGTTTTATCCCACGGCAGCAAAGTCTTGGCAGTGCCGGTCACTTGCACGGCTTTGCTTACTTCTAAGGGACTTTTAAAAGTCATTAAAACACCAAAACGTCTTTAAATGAGTCATATACTATATAACCGTTCATACATCCACGAATTAGAAATCTTTATATAGGGGAGCGAGGTGCTTGTGCGTTCTAGCTCAAATATGCGTGTTTCTGTCAAAAAATCTTATTAGAACGCTCGTGCGGCACTATAGAAACAGTTTTAAGCTTAAACTCAATATGTTTGCCGTTCTATCCTCTTCGCTGAACCCACAACGCCCGTGAAAGGTCAATCTGTCAGATCTCTGAACAACTGCGACATAAGCGCTAAAAGCGTCGTATTGTTTTCTTGCATCTCTGGCATGTAAGCAGAACTCACTGAGCGCGAAAAAAGCGTCACAGCATATTATGCAACTCGTTGAAGAAGAAGGGGTGTGTAAATAAGCATGCTCCATCCTCGGTAAGGCCCTTTGAGCGTTAGAAGGTCACACCTCTTCGTACACGTACAGCTATGGCTCATCAAAAGAGTAATCTCACATCAATTACCGCTTGCCAGTGTTGCCTACCGAGATGATTTTATGATGCGTGTCGGCTACGCGTTTAGCACCGAGCTCAGTGTCCCGCATCTCGAGCCCCTTCACACATCCTGAGTGAAGTCCGCAGGAGCAGTAGCACAACTAATGAAGTGTGAGACATAAGAGAACCACACAGATAAGCTTAAGGCGCATCAGGTGCCAATTTGTACTAACGGTTTAAATTTAATTAGACGTATAAAAATCTAGAGGCAACTTATATGCATTATGGGAGAGCGACTGATCAATTCATTCAAGACCACGGAGAATGTGGCGGCTTGATCACTGCAGTGCTTGTGTCTGCAGTAGAACAGAACGTAGTTGACGGGGCCCTGCTCGTCAAGCAAGGCGAGAGCATTTACGACGGCGTTCCGTTCTTTGCGACAAGTAAAGAAGAGATTGTTCAAGCCGCGGGCTCATTGCACTGTGCGCCGACGCTTAGCGCCAAGGTGATAAAAAACTACCTCGATGGCGCTCGTGATACGCGAGTCGCCGTGACGTGCAAGCCGTGCGATGCCAGAGCCATTATTGAGATGGGCAAGCGCAACCAAATTAATCTTGACAACGTCTATATGGTCGGCGTAAATTGTGGGGGAACGATGTCCCCGGTACAAGCACGCGAAATGATCCTCAAATTCTACGATATCGATCCTGACGACGTAGCAAAGGAAGAAATCGCTAAGGGAAAGCTCATGGTGCTCACCAAAGATGGTCAGCATAAAGAAGTCTCCATAGATGAGCTCGAGGAGCAAGGCTATGGAAGGCGAAAGAACTGTCAGCGATGCGAATACAACATTCCTCGAATGGCTGATCTTGCTTGCGGCAACTGGGGCGTCGTTGGCGATGATGCTGGAAAAGCAACCTTTGTCGAAGTCCGGACTGAAAAGGGGAAGACGTTGCTTGATACGGCCTCAGCAGCAGGGGCGATCACTCTGAAGGACGCGCCGCAAGAAGGGATTGCACTGCGTGAGAAGCTGGATGGAATTATGGTGAAAATGGCGCGTAAAGCCATGGCAGCACAATTTGCTGAGTTTGATGGCGACGACAAGTTTCAAAAGCTCTTTGCTCAATTTGACAAGTGTATAGGCTGCCGGAGCTGTATTGAGGTATGTCCGATCTGCTTCTGTCTTGACTGCCTTACGAAAGAAGACTTCGTAGTATCGAAAGGCGAGCTGCCTCCTGAACCTATGTTCCACCTCTCGCGGTTAATGCATCAGAGCGCGGGATGTGTAAACTGCGGGCAGTGCCAAGAGGCGTGCCCGGTGAATATCCCCCTTTCCACCATCACGCATATGGTGCAAACAGCGGAGCAAAAGGCGACAGGCTATGTGCCCGGACAGTCGGCAGAGGATCCAATACCTCTTTCTGAAATTGTGGAGGTGCAGGAATGAGCCAAGCAGAACAAGTTGCAGTGCGTGATGAACAGAAATGGGAGCCCCACATCTTAACTTTCTGCTGTAACTGGTGTTCTTACGCCGGCGCAGATGGGGCAGGCGTCGCACGTATGCAGTACCCGCCGAACATGCGAATCATACGGATCATGTGCTCAGGACGTATGAACCCTCTGTTCGTGGTTAAAGGATTTCTCTCTGGTGCTGATATGGTTATGATGCTCGGCTGTCACTTCGGTGATTGCCATTACTTGAAGGGCAACTTCGCTTGTAACATGCGCATGACCTATC
>JAJRBK010000247.1 GCA_028679495.1 Methanobacteriota archaeon | reverse complement strand
GCTCTCTCCAGGGAAGAGCGCGATGACTAGCAGGCTGCTGAAAAACGCCCATCTGCGTCGTTATCCTCATTCCTCGTCATTGCGGCGTACCTCTATGTACGCCTCACTCCTCGGAATTAATCCGCGCTTCGCTTGGAGTCCCCACCCTTCGGGCGGGTCCCCAGAACCGGATGCCTTGCATCTGAGCGTTTTTGATCAGCCTGCCAAGCAGGTGTTTTGCCGCGAGCTGCTAGCCAACCGGAGGGAGAGAGAATTTTCTAGATGGCGCATTTGAAGAGATGGCTCACTGCAGGGATTGCCCTCCCCATTTTGATTTACATCATCGGATTCGGCCCTCGCTGGCTGTTCCTTCTCCTGCTGTTGTTCGCCTCCTGCATTTCTCTACATGAGTTTTTCAGCCTCACCTCTCCGAAACTGCCCAGAGTGCCTAGGGCCATTGCCTTCCTGCTCTGCTTCTTCTTCCTGGCCGTCCTCTCCCGAGGGTCTATCTTGCAAGGCTTCGCGGTTCTGTGCTTCAGCGTGATGATCTGCCTGAGCTTCTATCTCTTCGCTGATCCGGGGCTGAGAAAAAAGGCGATCGAAGACACGGCAACCGTGGCTCTGGGGTTTCTCTACATAGGTCTTCCTATTTCCCTGCTTGCTCGTATTTACCGGGATCCGGGAGGAAATATGTGGATTTTCTTTCTCCTCACGGTTATATTTTTAGGTGATACCGCGGCCTTCTACTGCGGACGACTCCTGGGAAAACACAAGCTCTATGTGTCGGTAAGCCCGGGGAAGACATGGGAAGGTGCTGTCGGAGGTTTCCTGACCAGTGTGGGGGTAGGGGTTCTGTTTGCTCAAATCTTCGACCTCCATAATTCTCCAGTCACCGTCGGCGCGATCTCCGGAGCACTCTCCATCGCGGGGCAGATCGGAGACCTCGCGGAGTCCATGATCAAAAGGAATTGCGGGGTGAAAGACTCAGGGGGGATCCTTCCGGGGCATGGCGGTTTTTTGGATCGCGTGGACGCGCTTTTGTTCGCAATCCCCGTCTTTTACGCGTTTGTGACGTGGTGAAGAAGGGAGTAATGGAGTGATGGAGTGTAGGAGTTTATCCTTACTCCAATACTCCACGAGGATCAGTGTTAGGGTCATATCCCTGCATTGGGACGTGCCTATTCACCGAATTTAGAGAGGGAGTGCTTATTTATGGGGCCTAACTTCTTCGATACGGCGAGAATCCTTGTGACAGGGGGAGCCGGATTTCTGGGCTCCCATTTGTGCGAGAGGCTGCTGGCACAAGGCCATTACGTCATCTGCCTGGACAACTATTTCACGGGGCAGAAGCGTAACATTCTCCATCTCCTCGGCCACACGTCGTTCGAAGTGATCCGCCATGACCTGGTGAACCCTATCTTCCTGGAAGTCGACCAGATCTATAACCTGGCGTGTCCCGCCTCTCCGGTTCATTATCAGTACAATCCGGTGAAGACTGTCAAGACGGCCGTTATGGGGGCCATTCACATGCTGGGACTGGCCAAGAGGGTCAAGGCAAAGATCCTGCAGGCTTCCACCAGCGAGGTTTACGGTGACCCTTCGATTCACCCCCAGAAGGAAAGCTACTGGGGCAACGTGAACACCATCGGGCTTCGGGCTTGCTACGACGAAGGGAAGCGATGCGCGGAGACGCTCTTCTTTGACTACTACCGGCAAAACAAAGTCAACATCCGCGTCGTGAGGATCTTCAACACTTACGGGCCCCGCATGCATCCCAACGACGGCCGGGTGATCAGCAACTTCATCATGCAGGCCTTGAGGAATGAGCCGATCACGATTTTCGGAGACGGCCTTCAAACCCGGTCCTTCTGCTATGTGGACGACATGGTTGAAGGCCTGGTGCGTATGATGAACGGCCCCGATGACTTCGTGGGGCCGGTGAACCTGGGAAACCCCGGGGAGTACAGCATGCTGGAACTCGCCGAGAACGTCATTCGACTCACCCGGTCCAAGAGCCGCCTCGAATTCCAGCCCGCGCCTATGGACGATCCCAGGAGACGGCAGCCGGACATCGGCCTGGCCAAGGAAAAGCTGGGGTGGGAACCCGTGGTAAAGCTCCAGGAAGGGCTGGAAAAGACCATAACCTATTTCAGGGAGATCCTCGGCCGCGCATGAAGAGAATCGCCATTCTCGGTTCTACGGGCTCCATCGGATGCAGCTCCCTCAAAGTGATCGAGGCTCATCCTGAAGCCTATCAGGTCGCGGCCCTGGCAGCGGGGAAGAACATTGATCTTCTCGCGGAACAGATTCGGAAGTTCAGACCTCAGGTGGTGGCTGTCTTAGGCGATCAGGAGGCGGAAAGCCTCAAAGAACGCCTGGGCAATGCACAGGAACCAAGGATTGTTTCCGGAAGAGAAGGGTTCATCCATCTGGCCACCCTGGAGGAGGTGGACACCGTTATCTCGGCTATCACGGGCGCAGCAGGCCTTGTTCCGACCTATGCGGCGATCAGGGCCGGGAAAAACATTGCCCTGGCCAACAAAGAGACCATGGTGATGGCCGGCCCTCTGGTGATTAAGGAGGCCAAGAGAAAGGGAGTGGCCCTTCTCCCTGTGGACAGTGAACACAGCGCCATTCTCCAGTGTCTCCAAGGACACCCGAGAGACGATGT
>JAJRBK010000135.1 GCA_028679495.1 Methanobacteriota archaeon | reverse complement strand
GGGCGGTGTCATGTTCCGGTAGCACCCAACTGCAATATCCAGTGCAACTACTGTATTCGTGACTTTGACTGTGTGAACGAGAGCCGCCCTGGCGTAACAACAAAAGTACTCAATCCTGATGAGGCTCTGGAACTGGTTAAACAAGCACTTGACAAATATGCGTATATTAAGGTCATAGGGATCGCCGGGCCGGGTGAGCCGCTCGCCAATGAAGGGACCTTTGAAACGCTTCGCCGCCTTCACGAGCAGTACCCCAACGTTATCAAGTGCATCAGTACAAACGGATTATTACTCCCCGAAAAGATCGACCTGCTCGAGAAATACGATGTGGGTAATATCACCGTCACCCTTAACGCCATTGACCCGGAGATCGGCGCAAAGATCTACCAGTTTATTAATTACAAGGGCAAACGCTATACGGGGATCGAAGGTGCAAAAATTCTCCTCTCCCAACAGTTAAAAGGCATTGAAGAGGCGGTAAAGCGGCATATGATCGTCAAAATCAATACGGTCTATATTCCGGGCATCAACGACAAACATATTCCGGAGATCGCGAAAAAGGTAGGCGAAATGGGCGTCTATACGTTCAACGTTATCCCCCTTATCGCACAATACAAGTTTGCCGATATTACACCGCCCACAACAGAAATGAAGCGTCAAATGCAAGACGAATGTGCGAAATACTTAAAACAGATGCGCCATTGCAAGCGGTGCCGAGCAGATGCGATCGGAAAACTTGGAGAGGATGTTCAGTCCTGTCTATACGAAATAAAATGACGTTTCAGTACTCATCGCTAAGTTGGAGTTATACGGCTACGTCGAGGTAGAGCGAAAAGGACGCGGCAGGGGCTGGGGGGTCGATTTTTGTATATATCTGACTGACTCAGTTGAACGGAAAGCACTGTTGGACGCGCTTAAGGATTTAGTTGTTTAGATTGGCGTTTTGGCGCAGGAAGAAGGTATGGCATGAACGACGAAAAGACAAGGGGGCACAAGCCAAAAGAGCCCAGCTTTGTCACAGGCCAAGAAGCTCTAATATATGAAGTCGAACGGGCGTGTGGCCAATTAAACAAACTGAAGGAATTACAGCTAAACGAGCCTCTTTTGCGAGCAGTGGCTGCAGAAATAAGGGCACACATGAACCACTTAGGGTTAAGCTTGATAGACTTAACGGAACCTTGCTGCTAATGACTATGGCTAAAACGGCACGCGCTTGTTTAGAAACCCCCTTTCGACATTCAACACTCCCGCGATGCGCTCTCGTGACTGCCCGCACCGCCTTTCATATCAATAATCGTACCTAGCACAAGGCGCTTGCGTAAGGGGCTAAAAGACGAGCGAGGCTCTTCTTCTGCCTTGGGCATTATATTCAGCACTCATTTCCGCTGATATAATTATGGTTTAACAATCAGTTCACTAAGTGGTCGTTTTGGCACGTGATGATCTCTTTCCTTGTCTCTCCAGTATTTCACATCACCATCAACCATATCCTCAATAATGACCTTTTCAACGGGTTTTCCCAGGGCCAGAATGAGTAGTATTTCAAATCTATCTGGGATCTTCAATTCGGCACGAAGCAGTTCGCGCCTGATAGACGCAATCATACATCCTCCGAGACCCGCTTCTGTGGCTCCGAGCTTCATGCTCTGAGCTGCAATACCACAGTCGATGCCAAATTCCTCAGCAATTGTTTTGTCACCGAGTATGATTATATATCCCGTCAGTCTTTCACATGGTTCCGGCCCGTCCCAATCCTTCAGGTATCCTGCCCAAACCAACGAAGGGAATACCCTCGCACAATCTTCTGGAGCATCATATAGCAGATACTTAAGAGGCTGACGATTAGCTCCTGATGCTGACAACCTGGCTAGACCAACTAGATTTTCAAGGATTTTATAGTCTATTGAGTGAGTCTCATCAAAACGCCTGTACGAACGTGTTCTGTAAACCAGATCTTTCAGATTCATAATTATGATTTTAACGATTATTTCTTCTTTGCCGTTTCGGCATAAAGCCATCCTCAACAAAAGATGATAAAGGTTGGCAAATCCGTAAACCACTATTGCAGTGACAATTGCTGCATGCTCCTAGTATTTGGGAATCGTCTTGGTGTGCAGGTCATTCTCTGTGTGCTATATTCTCACCATAATTAAATTATATCCCTTTTATCAGGCTAATCTCGACTTAATCGTACACTGCTGATCGCAATGATTAAGTGCCCAACACAAACCTTATCCACCATTATGTTAACCGCTGAAAATTATCCAGCCCTTCTTGCTGCATTTGTACTGCCTAAACACGAGGCGCTAGAAGTCCACCGCAGCAAATCTCTCTGCACCACGCAAAAACTGGTTACGGCTATCCAACAATACGGCTACCGCACACCTTCTCGAAACTTGCCGGCCTATCCATCGCGAATCTATCAGACTATATACAACGGGTCTTTGGCCTTTCTCACAGTGATATCGCCCACTGAAAATGCGTCAAAAGCCTCTAAAACCTCCGTCTTCACACGGCGGAGGTCGCCGGTTCGAATCCGGCCGGGCCCACCTTCTTTTTAGCAGCAGAAGCACTAAAGCCATCCGTTTGGTCTTTGTCGTGTTCGAGAGTCATGGATCGAAAGAAGCACAGCAAGGAGAAGGTTGCAAAACCTTGAGAAGGAGTTGGCCAACTCTACTTAAGATTGCCAGTCCTTCGCCTACATTAGGCGGAGGCCGCGACGATGCCCGAAAAACCTGCGAGCGCTATCGCAACTTCAGCAATCGTACTGAGGACTAATTCATCTTCTATCATGTCCTCTTCTAGATTAGTCATTATTCAAGCTCTCGACTTATCACACTATCTTACACCTGCATGAAAAGCCCAGAATATGTCATAACTAAACCATTTTCATCGATGTCCATTTCACTCACAAAACCGTCGTCAATCTGTTCGAAACGGTATCGTCTATTTTCAACAAGGCAGGTATACCGTTGGCGTTTTGCGGATACTTCAAGTTCAGGGATCAATACATAAGCAACCATAATCTCTTGGGATTGGTTTTCATCTAACCCCAGACGACGAATTGGAAGGGTATTGGTGAAAGGTGTTGCCGTTAGATCGATATCAATCGCTCCATCGATGCTCTTTGCGATCTCTGAGGAATCTGACCATTTGCCTGATCCATTTCCCTCAAGGCTAAGCGTTTTTACTACTCCTTCAGAGTCCAAGTCCACTCGAAAATATCTAGTATGCCAAGCAAGATCGCATACAATCGTGTATGTGGCGGCGAAGGGCTTTGTCCCTCTGCTTGTTATCTTGCTTTCGGCAACAATATCTTCACCAGTTTCTTTCAGTACCAGATTTTCCGCAGAGTCGCTGTTCCAACTAATCCATCGAGCGTGTAGAATCTTAACCATTACCGCTCCCTGGTCACCTTACGCATTATAAAATGACGCCTACATCAGGCGGAAGTCACACTAATAAGCGCTAGGCAAAAAATATCATTGGTCTTTTTTTAGAGACGTATGGGACTAGACCACGCCTAACAAGGAGGTAGTTGCATCATATCGCCTGCGAAGGAGAGAGTCTAATCCCATATATCAATTGGTATTCCAACTGTTTAAATTTCTTCTACGCCTCGGCAATGCGATCTAAATGTTGCGAATCCGCACGCCAAGTAAACGTCTGCTCGATAGGCTAAATCGCAACGAATTCGTAAGCGGAGTGCCTGTCGACGTGCACGAACTCAGCGCAGGATTTTCCCAGTTCTAGCCCTATCTAGCAACGGGAATGGGAACCGTGACTGATTATGAGAGAGCTACTTTTGGATCTGCTGCATCAAACCGAAGGTATCAATTATGCGCCCACGCTCCACGATCTTGCCGTCGGCAAGCAGGTTGAAGGCCATAGCAGCAACCGTCATCTGTTTGCCCGATGCCGGGACACCGATAAACTCACCGCGATGGGTGCCGCGTATCGTCACACGCTCAGCCACTCTGTTCCCTTCAGCGATCATC
>JAJRBK010000134.1 GCA_028679495.1 Methanobacteriota archaeon | reverse complement strand
TCGTCTCTGCTCGTTGAAGTGATGCACCGCAGCTTTCGCAGAACTTAGCACCTGGCGATGTAGGAGTCCCACATTGTTGACATTTGTCTTCGTTCAGTGCGTTTCACCTCCTTTTGTTTAGGAATGTGCTTCTGTTAGTATTTTAAGCCTTCTTTTCGCTTAAGGTGCGAAAAACGACGTATTTTCATAACACGATAACTCTCTTTTGGCCCTTACCGAGTGTAGAAAAAGGGAGGGTATCACAATTCATAATTCATTAAATTTTGCGAGTGGGACGCAGGCCTGCTAAACGTGGGATAACGCCAAGAGTGCTTACACGAAATATCAGACATGCATCGGGATCGACAGTCCCACCATTCTGGGTGCTGAGGTCTTACACCTACGCTGCTAAGAGAGTATCCTACGCCTGCAGGGCCTTCCACCGACACCACAGCGTTTGATTCTTGAAGTTTCTGGCGTGAAGTTCATGTAAGATGATCAAACGTCCCGCAAAATCAGTGATCCACCTCGTGCTTGCTGCAGACACGTTGACGTGACGCAATAACAGATGCCATCTATTTTAATAGGCGTCCTTTAAACACGAGCACGAACGCTATCGCTAACGCGCCAAACGCGTAGATAGCCTCGAATCCTGGGAGAGGGCTTTGACTTGATGACGCCGCAGCGCTCGCTTGTGCTACGTTGCTCGTCGACGAAGTTGCCGTGCTGACGTTTTGCGTTACGATTGGTATCATACTCGGCGATGCACTTGACGCCGACGTACTGCTAGTACTGCTCGACGTGCCACGCGTGACAATAATTGCGTTAACTGCCTGCGTGCCAGCTGGTAGTTTAGTCGTTCCGCCTTTTTGTCCAGAACTGACGAAACTATTAAAATCGCTGTTTGCGTTTCTATCCGCAGCAACTGCTTGTATCTGGAACTTCTGGCCGACGGGAATAGAGCCGAATGAGAGACGACTGGACCAAGTCGCATCGTCGCGTATTGTTACTGGGGCGCCCTGCGGGTACCACCTACCTGCGATGCCATCATACGGCATTACCCAGAGGGTATATCCGCTGGGGAGCTGTGCTCTGCCGCTTGCTGTTTCATTGGGGCCAACTGTACTATTTTTAAGCGGTGAAGTAATCGTAACGGTTCCCACTGGTTTCTGCGCACTGACCGCTACACTCGTGATGCTTATCACAAGTCCGGTGAGAAGTAAGACGATTATCCATTTTTGTGCACGCATGTGTATCCCTCTCAAAAGCTACCTCCTGATAAGGACATAAAGCTTTGTAATTGGTGCAAGTTTCGATGCTTCATCAATGGTCTGAAGCTAGAAGGTCGTTGCGCGTGAAGTTGCCCTGCACGCTTCTCGCTTAAATGCAGTTGTTTACGTTGCGTTTCTCAACGAGGTTTTACAGTTAACTATAATATAGATCGGATTGGACTAGTAGCTACAAATCGCAGTAATAAACTGCTCAATGACTTCTCTGGTGTGTTCATTTGCTGAATAAATAATGCAGATAGCATTTGATATCGTTTCTGAACACCCCGCGTAAGCCATACAGCGCTTTTTAAGGGACAGGACTGCAACCCACCATACTAGTATGACTTCGGAAAATGCAGATGTTGTCATAGGTCTTGAGGTACACGTCCAGCTCACGACTCAGTCGAAGCTTTTTTGCGGGTGCTCCACGCGCTATCAAGACTCAGAACCTAACACACACACGTGCCCTATATGTCTCGGCCTTCCAGGCAGCTTGCCTGTGATAAACGAGATGGCTATCATTTATGCTGAACGTGTGGCCACAGCGCTCAATTGCACGGTCCAGCGTACTCAGTTTTACCGAAAGAATTACTTCTACCCTGATTTGCCTAAAGGATTTCAGATAAGCCAATATGATTTTCCGTTGGGAACAAACGGCTATTTGACGGTGGACACTGAAGGTCACGAGCGTAGGATACGGATCAAGCGGGTGCATCTAGAGGAGGATCCAGGAAAGCTCACGTACAGAGGGACGATCGAAAAAGCGCAGTACTCATTGATAGACTACAATCGATCTGGCGTGCCATTACTCGAGGTAGTCACCGAGCCTGACCTCCGTGCACCAAAAGAAGCGCGGCGGTTTTTGAATAAGCTCAAAAATATCCTCGAGTACCTAGACGTGTTTGACGGAAACCTCGAGGGCTCGTTGAGAGTTGACGCGAATATCTCAATCGCTGGTGGCCAAAGGGCTGAGGTCAAGAACATCTCCTCATACAAAGGCGTCGAAAAGGCGCTGCTCTTTGAGATCAGCCGGCAGAAAAATCTGCTACGGCGGGGGATTCATATCAGCCAAGAGACACGACACTTTGATGAAGCTCGAGGGATAACTATATCGCTGCGATCGAAGGAGCAAGAGCACGATTACAGATATTTCCCTGAGCCCGATCTTGTGCCAATTGATCCAGAGCCATTGATCGAGCAGTTCCCACAAAAGAAAGTGGTGGAGCTTCCTGATTTGAAGCGTCGACGCTTCAAACAACAGTATGGTATTTCAGACTACCTTGCAAAAGTGCTTACCGGTTCAAATGCATTGGCAGACTACTATGAAGCTGTCGCTGAACGAGTGAATCCCCTCGTAGCAGCGACGTGGATTGTCGATATACTTCAAGGAGAGCTTAATTATCGTGGTCTAGAGCTTGACGCATTTAGCCC
>JAJRBK010000005.1 GCA_028679495.1 Methanobacteriota archaeon | reverse complement strand
GCTGCTTGATCTAGCGGAAAACATCGAACATACGATCCGACAAAAAGGAGGAGAGGTTGCATTTCCGCCTAATATCTCTCGAAACGAGGAGGCAGCTCACGCTACGCCGTCAAAAGACGATACCTCGGTATTCGGAAAGGATCTGGTCAAGTTAGATATTGGCGTTCACATTGATGGGTATATCGCCGATACTGCAACCACCGTTGACCTTGGAGAGCACGACACGCTCGTGAAAGCGTCAAACGACGCACTTGACGCAGCACTTGACGTGGTAACAGCAGGCGTCGAAATTAGGGTGATAAGTGCGGCCATACAAAAGGCCATAGAGGGGTATGGCGTGCTGCCTATAATGAATCTCACGGGCCACGGGCTAGAGCGCTACACCCAGCACGCGCCACCTCTAATTTTTAACAGAAAGATGCCTTTCATTGTGAAGGGGAGCCGCGCGAAGCTTAAGGAGGGACAAGTCGTCGCGATCGAGCCTTTTGCGTCTGACGGTAAGGGACGAGTTCACAAGGCAGGAAAAACCGAAATCTTCAGCTTTGTCAAAGCCAAGCCTATACGGTCGCCTGAAGCTCGTGACATCCTGAAGCAGATAGAGCGCTATACAACGCTGCCCTTTGCGAAGCGATGGCTTGAAGGCCGCGTCGATATCGGTCTTAAACAGCTCGAACGTGCAGGCATAATTCGAGGGTACCCCGTTCTTAAGGACCGTGGGTTTGTATCGCAGGCCGAAGACACAGTTATCGTGAAGGCACACGGGTGTGAGGTAATTACACGCCCTTCTTAAGTACGTAAGGCCATCTGCACGTTCTCTGCGCCAACCGAATCTTTATATGCTTTTCAAACAGAATACACTAGCTTGCAAAGGATGATTCGGATGGAAAACGGAAATGACCAGGTCCTCAATATCGTCGAGTTGGCCCTCACCGCGCATATCTATAACAACAACGAACAACTCGACGAGAATGACTTGCCGCCTAATATCAGAAAGGGCTATTGGAACGCGAAAGACCGCAAAGTCGACAGGCCAATTGTCGTTTCAGAGAGCACGATTGATAGGATTTATGGGATTCCACACGGAGGGGCGTTAGTCAAATCGCTGCCTTTCGTTGCGTTTGAGGAGTTCGGCGCTAGAATAAACCTCACAGTGCCTGACCTAGCCGCCAAATGGTTTACAAACCATGATTCACTTTCGCGTGTTGAGCAGAACCCCGTACTCGCTTATTACTTCGGAAAAACAGGCTTAGCGGATGTAGATTACCGCAAGGTGCGTTCACTCAACAGGCCTAAAGAAACCGACAGGGGATGGATACAGTCGCTCATAGATGAAATCGCAGGCGAGGGAGAAGAGGCGGAGGATATGCTGAAGCTCGTTGCGATCTCTGCACCCGAGGACGTGAGAGAAAGCCTCCAAAAGCTCGTGCTGACTGACGAACAGATTGAGGAGGTTCAACAAATAGTAAAGGCGATACAGTACCGAGAGTACTTGAAGGAAATTGAGCTTTTTGAGATTGGCAAACTCCTCTTCGTTGGCCCACCAGGCACGGGAAAGACATCCGTCGCTAGAGCGCTCTCAAAAGAGCTAGGCCTTCCGTTTTTAGAGGTGCGACTGTCGATGGTCACCTCGCAATACCTCGGGGAGACGTCAAAAAACATCGGAAAGGTGTTCACCCTCGCAAAGAGATTGAGCCCGTGCATTCTCTTTATCGACGAATTTGATTATGTAGCAAAGACCCGACTGTCCGATGAGCATGGGGCGATAAGAAGGGCGGTAAACATGCTCCTCAAGAGCATCGACGACGTGAGTCTGGTCGACGATGGAGTGCTTTTAATAGGGGCTACAAACCATCCAAGATTGCTCGATTCAGCTGCGTGGCGGCGGTTTGACAAGGTCGTAGACTTCCCACTACCGGATAAAGATATGAGGGAGGAGATCTTCAAAAAGATACTGTCCCCCTTACAAGGGACATTTGACACACGAGAATTGGCAGACATAACTGACGGATGTACTGGCTCAGATCTGCGTTTAATACTGCGCGAGGCGGTGCTAAGAGGGCTATCAGAAGAGCGGACAGACCTTTCACAAGACGATCTGAAGGAAGCGGTGAGCAATTTCAGCCGACGATTTGAACTTAAAATGAGCGAATATGAAAACATCTAGTAAGCAATACGCCCATATTATACAGATGGACACGTGCATTCAAAAGAAGCAGAACGGACCCCGTACATGGAGGCAATGAACTTGGAACCTTGTGTAAACATTGGAATGGTAGGACACGTTGATCACGGCAAGACGACCTTGGTATCTGCCCTATCAGGCATATGGACAGACCAACACAGTGAGGAAATAAAGCGCGGCATCTCTATACGCCTCGGATATGCAAACGTCACGTTCAGAAAATGTCAGCAGTGTCCTGACCCCGATGCGTACACGGTCTCAGAAGTGTGCAGTCTGTGTGGCACGAAGGCAGAACCGTTGCGTACCGTGTCTTTCGTTGATTCGCCCGGCCACGAGACCCTCATGGCAACCATGCTTTCAGGGGCTGCTATCATGGACGGTGCCATACTCGTTATCGCAGCAAACGAGCCTTGTCCACAGCCTCAGACGAAAGAGCACCTCATGGCCCTGGACATTATCGGAATCAAGCGGGTTATTATCGTACAAAACAAAATCGATCTCGTTTCCCACGAAGATTTGCTCGAGAACTACGAGCAAATCAAAGAGTTCGTCAAAGGGACCGTTGCAGAACATGCACCCATTGTGCCGATTTCAGCTCAGCAAAGGGTGAATATAGACTTGCTGATTGAGCTTATTGAAAAGGAAATACCGTGTGTGGCCCACGATCTGACTAAACCTCCTCAAATGTTTATCGCACGATCTTTTGACGTAAATAAGCCGGGAACTGAAATTTCTAAGTTATTGGGAGGGGTGATAGGTGGTACACTGAATCAAGGGGAGCTTCGATTAAAGGATGAGATCGAAATAAAGCCTGGAAGGAGCGTTGAAACCGGAGGCAAGACAGAATGGATACCTATTTCAACCTCAGTAGTGAGCATCCTATCTGAAAAAGAAAAGCTTAAGGTGGCAACTCCAGGCGGCTTGTTAGGTGTCGGGACCAAGTTAGACCCTGCGTTAGTCAAGAGTGATTCTCTTGTCGGACAAATCGCCGGCATGCCAGGAACGCTTCCTCCTGTATGGAAGTCCTTCACGATGGACGTTAAGCTTTTAGATCGTGTTGTCGGGTCCTTCGATGAAATCAACGTTGACTCAATTCGGACGAGTGAGCCCCTTATGTTGAGTGTAGGCACCGCGACGACCGTTGGCATAGCGACCAGCGCCCGCAATTCGGCGGTCGAAGTAGCGCTTAAAAGGCCTATCTGTGCAGAGATCGGATCTCGAGTCGCTATATCACGGAGGATAGGATCTCGCTGGCGTCTCATCGGAGCTGGTATGCTCGTTAGATGATCGCCCTACTCGACACAAATGCACTTCTAATTCCGTGGCATTTTAAGATCGACGTCTTCGAGCAGCTCATCCAGCTAGGGTTCGTGCCATCCACAATCGAACCTGTTCTGCAAGAGCTGCAAACGCTCGCTCGGAGGCGCTTCAAAGGAGCGAACGTTGCATTGAGCCTTTCTAAACGGTGCACAATCGTTGAGGCAGCGGATGGCTCAAGCGTTGATGAACGGCTTATCAACACTGCTCTTAAATACAAAGCGGCTGTTGTTACGAACGACAAAGTCCTCACGCACGAGTTACACAAGCGAAGGATCTACGTGATCACACTTAGAAATAAAAGATACCTGCAGGTCGACGCGCTATGAACTTATGGAGAGATATTGAGACGGGTCCTCGCCCACCTGATGAGATATTCATCGTTGTAGAAGTTCCGAAAGGAAGCAGGAATAAATACGAGTATAACAAGAAGTGGGATGCGATTCACTTAGATCGCGTCTTGTACTCTCCACTGCATTATCCAGGCGAATACGGGTTCGTTCCGCGCACGTACTATGACGATAACGACCCTTTAAACGCGATCATGTTGATGGACGAGCCAACGTACCCGGGATGCGTTATCGACGCCAAACCAATAGGCCTGCTCAAAATGCTTGATTCTGGTGATGCCGATGATAAAGTGCTTTGTGTACCCCTCAACGATCCGAAATATGCAGAGTATAACGATCTAGGAGACGTGCCTAGTCACGTGCTCAAGGAGATTGCACATTTTTTTGAGGTGTACAAACGGCTTGAGGGAAAAGAAACGAGCATTATTGGATGGGAGGGAGCAGACGTCGCTAAGGAGCGTATACAATACTCGATGGATCTGTATAAGAGGGTGATAAATGTATAAAAAAGCAAAGCTAATTGACACCGTGCGGCTCCCGCCTGAGCGGCTAGGGGAGGATACGATAGACGTCGTAAAAGACCTCTTGCGAGATAAGCTTGAAGGCCGCATCGACAAAACGCTTGGGTCTATTATTGCAGTAACAGACGTTCTAGAGATAGGAGAGGGGCGGATTCTTGCCGGCGACGGAGCGATATACTATGATATCACGTTCAACGCCATTACTTTTAAGCCCGAACTTCAAGAAGTGCTCGAAGGCAAAGTCGTTGAAATCGTTGAGTTTGGAGCGTTTGTTGGCTTAGGGCCACTTGACGGATTGCTGCACGTAAGCCAAATTGCTGACGACTACATTTCATATGATGAGAAGAACGCTCGACTGGTTGGAAAAGAAACGGGCAGGGCGATCGTAGAAGGCGACATGCTGCGAGCACGGGTCGTTGCTGTAAGCCTAAACGAGCGGGAGCCTCGAGAAAGCAAAATCGGACTTACTATGCGTCAAGCGGCCTTAGGCAAGGTAGAATGGCTGGCTGAAGCACGAGAGAAGATAAAGAAAGAGGAGGAGGAAAAAAATGCCTGAGCAGGTATGCAGAGCATGTCACCGAGTCGTGGATGGCCTTGCCTGCCCTGTATGTGGATCGAGCTCACTCGGACGTGACTGGAGCGGATATTTAATCATTATTGATCCTAAACGCTCGGAAGTCGCAAAGCGTATGAATATCGATTTGCCTGGTAAGTACGCACTCAAGGTTCGCTAAACATCGTATGCTCGATGATACGTTGAGAGCGGAGCTCCAGAAACCATTTGGTGATGTATGTTCAGAAGAAAACTGCACAGAGAAGCTCACCACGTATAAAACGATACTGACAGTAGGCGACATAACAACGTATCGTGTCATGGTCTCTGGCATTGTTCCAGATATTTGCATCATTGACGGCATCACCATGAGAAGACGGGTACCTGACACGATCCGTGACGCAATAAACTCTGAACCGCGGACGGTTTATGAAGTCGATAACCCGCCCGGCACCATATCACGACAGCTGATCAATGCGGTAAGTCGTGCCGTCAGCAAAATATCCTTGCACGAACGAGCTCGAATCGTTGTGCACGGCGAGGAGGACCTCGCAGTCATTCCAGCAGTAATGGCGGCACCAGAGGGAACTGCAGTTGTCTACGGACAGCCAAACGAGGGCATGGTTATAATTGCCGTAACGGCAGAGAAACAGCAAGATGCAGAACATCTATTGCGAAAGATACAGAAGGCTACGCTCACGTAACACGACGGAGGAATCATTATGCAAATTGAAGTAATAGAAGAAGAAGACAACGTAGTGCTCAACCGAAAAGAATTAAAAGTTAAAGTGCTGCATCCTGCAGGCACGCCATCACGAGTTGAGGTTAAGAACAGCGTTGCGGCTCAGTTCAACGTTGGCCCAGAACTCGTTATAGTGGATAACATGAAGACCGCCTTTGGCAAAAAAGAGACAGCGGCATATATCAAGATATATGAATCCGCAGAGACAGCTCAACAACTGGAGCGAGAACATATACTCAAACGAAATCTGCCGCAAGCCTCAGAGCCCGCAGAAGGAGGTGAATAAAATCAAAACGAGTGACCTTTACGAGGTAAGTGAGGGAAAGGTGAATAGGAAACGTCAAAACTGCCCGCGTTGCGGAGAGGGCGCTTTTCTCGCGGAGCATAAGGACAGGTTTTCCTGCGGCAAATGTGGATACACACAGTTCAAAAAGTGACCCACATCATAATCTATGATCGTTCTAGGCATTGAGGGCACTGCTTGGAACCTGAGTGCAAGTCTCGTAAACGAGGATACGGTTCTCTGCGAGGCGAGCGCGCCGTATATACCTATAGCAGGTGGGATACATCCGCGTGAGGCTGCACAGCATTTTGCAGGCAGCGTTGCAAGCGTTATCCGTCAAGTGTTGCGTTCAATTGATCCGGATTTGATTGACGGCGTCGCGTTTTCGCAGGGGCCAGGGCTGGGCCCTTGTTTGCGTATCGTGGGCACGGCTGCTAGGGTGCTGTCTTTGCGGCTCAACGTTCCCTTAGTTGGAGTCAATCACTGTATCGCACATATTGAAGTGGAGCGGTGGAACACCGATCTGAAAGATCCTGTCACCCTCTATGTTAGCGGTGCGAACAGTCAGGTGCTTTCGTACCGACATAAGCGATACCGTATTCTTGGTGAGACGCTAGATATCGGGATCGGTAACTGTATTGATAAGTTCGCACGGTCAGCCGGGTTATCGCATCCAGGCGGTCCTAAAGTCGAGCATCTTGCCGGCACATCCCAGAATTATGTGCCTATGCCTTACGTCGTAAAAGGCATGGACTTCTCGTTCTCAGGACTTGCAACGGCGGCTCAACAGACGTTATCATCCGCGCCCGTTGAGGACGTATGCTTTAGCCTTCAAGAGACGGCCTTTTCGATGCTCGTCGAAGTGACCGAGCGTGCTTTATCCCAGACTAAAAAAACAGATCTGCTCTTAGCTGGAGGCGTGGGCGCTAACAAGCGACTGCAGGAAATGCTCGCCATTATGTGTGAAGAGAGGGGGGCCGAATTCTTCCGACCAAAATCAGAGTACTTGCAGGACAATGGCGCCATGATCGCCTATACCGGACTTCTCATGCTTAGCCACGGCGTTAAGACCACTATTGAATCATCTGCAGCTAATCCGAACTTCAGGCCGGACGAGGTCGAGGTGCAATGGATCAGCGGTTAGTTGAAGCGACGGTTGGCGCAGAGGCCAAGGTTTCTATTTACGCAGACGTTGTCATCAAGGAGCGTGTTCCCAAAGGGTACCGCATCAAAGCGCTCGATGAGAAGCTGCGAAAGGAGCGTACGAGGCTTGAAGCGCGCATTCAATCAGATGCGCGACAAAGCGGCGTGTCAACGCCCATAATCCTTGATGTCAACGATTATACGATCGTTATGGAACGCATTAAGGGTGACCTCGTGCATCGGGTCATAAACGAGAGAATTGCTGAACAAGTTGGCGAAACGTTATGCAGATTACATGCGGCAGGCATCGCCCACGGAGATCCGACCACCCGTAACATGATAGTTTCAGCTGGCCGAGTATGTCTCATCGATTTTGGACTTGCATACTACGACGGCGGCGTCGAGGCACGCGGCGTCGACGTTCACGTTTTCTTCCAGACTCTTGAAGCAATGTACGACAGTGCTCAGCAACTCAAGGAGGCGTTTCTAAGAGGCTATGCTCGGTACTGCTCCGATGCAGCGCTCGTCATCGACAGAGTGGAAGTCATAAAACTGCGAGGTCGCTATCTGTGAACCAAATCGCCTTCATTACACAAAACCACGGCAAAGTCGAGGAGCTCCGAGCTAAGGCGAAGCCTTTCGGAGTGAACATCAAGCACTGCGACGCAGCTTATCCTGAGCTGCAAGTCGATACGTTAGAGGAGGTCGTGCGTAATGCATTAGCATTTTGCCGCAGCCGTTTTCCCTCTCCGTTTATCGTCGAGGATTCAGGCCTCTTTGTTGAAGAGCTCCACGGATTTCCCGGCCCGTATTCTGCTTATATCTACAAAACGATAGGGATCGAAGGAGTGTTGAAACTAGCTCGAACAGGGACCGCCGCTCGATTCGAATCAGTCATCGGCTGCTGTTCTCACGGTGCTAAACTCTTCAAGGGGTCGGTGGAGGGAGTCATCACACAGCCTCGCGGGCACGGGGGGTTTGGATTCGATCCCATTTTTGAGTATGAGAATCAAACATTTGGAGAGATGACTGTGGAAGAGAAGAACACGCTGTCTCATCGAAGCAAATCAGCTGCGTCGTTTTTGGCGTGGGCGTCGACAGTTTTATAAGAAGAGTCCACAGAGTATCACCCCTCACAATAAAAAGAATGACAGACAACTAGAGGAGCTTTAATGGCACGAATGCACGCACGAAGGAAAGGAATATCGCGATCACACAAGCCGCTTAAGAGTACCGTACCAATCAATATGACAACAGAGGAGGTTGAGAGACTAGTCGTGGACCTGCGAGGCAAAGGTCTTTCCTCAAGCCAAATCGGCATTGTCTTGAGGGATACCTATGGCGTCCCTGACATTAAACTCCTCACGAAAATGAGCATGACAGACGTACTTCGCAATCACGGCGTCGCACCTGGACTACCCGAGGACTTATACAATCTTATCACCAAAGCGTTAAACTTAAAAGACCATCTCGAGGAAAACAAGAAAGATCTCCACAATAAGCGCGCCCTTCAACTGACTGAAGCGAAGATCAGAAGGCTAGTGAGGTACTACAAAAGCAACGACGTTCTTCCTCAAGACTGGAATTATCGTCTCGACACTGCTGAGATGCTTATCTCGCGGTAACTGCACGTTAACGTGTGAGAGGATGTGGCGCTAACGCGTTACATCCGACAGCTGGAATAACCGATGAGCTAACATTTTGGTCCCCTCCTCGTGCAACATGGCCCACGGCGTTCTTATCTACGAGCATTCACAAGCTTCATTGGTTCTGGAATCGCTTCGTCCTGATAATACAAGCGATATTCATATGGAGCTACGAGGTAGTTGCCTCATCATTCGTGTCACAGCACAGAGCCTGAGGACGCTTATAGCGACGTGTGACGACCTACTAGTAAATCTCCAAGTAGCCACAGAAGCCCTTGCAGACGTTTAGATACAATGGCGTGGGCTGAATACGGTCCTGACCTTGCGTACAGGATGTGCATGTTTCAAGCTGGAGCGCTACAGTTTGCTCTCAGCTCATCAGTAGGCGATCCTTCTATTCGAGGGAGGGCTTGATCTAAACCTATCGAACCTTTTTGAGGTACTCAAGCCACCGTTTCTGCGCCTCTATCTTTTTTGCTGATGCAAGCTCGCCGTAGGTATCCAGCTGCTTGCCTTCCTCTATGTCTCTCAGCTCGATGGCAGCCCGAATGAGGCCTTGGGCTTCCACAAACAGTGTGATGGCATCGCTGTCGTCGATAGCCCCCGTCTTGATGGTTGATTCGATTTGCCGTATCTTCCGTTCAATGGAATCGTAAAGCTTTTCAACAGCAACAAATTCTTCAGGCGTTAGTTTCTCCTTATGGTTAATAAGCTGCCACATCACCTGGTGGAGGGGGACGCGCTCGTGATCAAGCTCGACTTCTTCCGGGATTTCCGTGCCAACGAACGTAAATAACCGGTTGAGTTTGAATATAAGCTCATCTCGCTCTTTCTGAGTAAGCGAATGCGCATCAGACAAATGCACACCCCACACCGTTACTTCGGCGCCCTCACTCACGTCTTTCGAGTTCATCAATCCCCCGGTGGTTATCGATGTCAAGTTATTGCTTTGTTAAACATAATGGTTGTCCCTGCTGATAGCAAGAGGAAGTGTTATAACAGGACATAAAAAAGAAGGGATAAGACGCGCTTATGTGGCTCGCGCTGTAAATCACAACAAACGTTATCAACGTAAAGTAAGATACGAACATCAACTACTGACCGTTTAGACCACATGAACAAAATACCAAAGCACGTTGGCGTCATACCTGACGGAAACCGACGATGGGCAGTCAAGAGAGGGTTGCCCAAGAAGGCAGGTTATGACGCTGGTTTACCACCAGGCCTAGCGTTTTTGCGGCTTTGCATCAAGGAAGGTGTAAAAGAGGTTACCGCTTATGGCTTCACCCAAGATAATACAAAGAGAGCCTTAGACCAAAGAAAAGCCTTCCAGCAAGCCTGCATAGATGGCGTGGAGATCATTAAAGGTGAAGATGTTCGCTTCCTCGTTGTGGGGGATACGGAATCCCCCATGTTCCCGAAGGAGCTCCTTCCTTACACCACGCGTACGACATTTGGCAAAGGGACGATAAAGGTGAACTTCTTAGTCAACTACGGCTGGCAATGGGATCTGAAGGGTCTCACACACTGGCCGCAGGAGAAGACCAAGATGCCGAGCGTTCTAAAGATGCTTCGTTCTTCAGATGTTTCACGCATTGATCTCATTATGAGATGGGGAGGCAGACGCCGATTAAGTGGCCTTTTGCCAGCACAAGCAGCCTATGCCGACTTCTACATCATTGATGAGTTGTGGCCAGATTTTAAGCCAGAACAGTTTTATCAAGCGCTCGATTGGTATAAAAAGCAAGACATCACGCTTGGAGGATAAGGACGTAGGGCCTGGTGCTGCTTCGTGTGCCTACTGGAACACTATGCAAGTGCTAAAAAGATAGCTTCACCCCAGTTGTGCTGGTGTTCCGTAGACGGACTGTCATATTTAGGAGTTTTTGTCGTCTACCTGCTCAGTTGAACGTTCCTGCGTATAGAGATGAACACAATGCCTAAATAAACAGAGCTGTTTAGTTTCGCACATGAAGAATTACTTTGGCTGCACAGTCTGTGATGATATACATTATTGAGAGAGCGCTCCCGAGATTTGTCCCACGTGCGAGACCGTGAGCTCTTATGTCGGAATTGACAAGAACCAGGCAGCGGAGTATCTCTTACAAAACACAACACTTTTTTATGGCTGCAGGTATATCCTGTCGTTTAAATACAAAGTCCCATTCCGAGGGACAATTGTTCTTTTGTAGTTATGGAAAATACCTGGCAAAAAAAGAGGAGAGCACTGCTTTGATGTAGCAGTGCCTACAGCCTTAAATCTGATCCATCATTTGGTCGGACATCCCTGCCATCTCTTCTTCTGAAGGTCCCTTCTGGAACGAAGCAGCTTGAATGACATCGTCGATTCTAAGTATCATGTTGGCTGCTTCTGTGGCTGATATTATTGCTTGCCGCTTGGTTCTTGCGGGCTCAACGACATCGGGCCACATGTCCGTCGCTTTTCCGGTTTTGATGTCTAGACCCATCGATTTTCCGCCCGACTCATGAGCAGTCCTAAGGCTTACGAGAGAATCAATGGGGTCAAGACCCGAGTTTTCTGCCAGCGTTTTGGGAACGATCTCAATGGCATCAGCAAAAGCCGTAACAGCGAGCTGCTCTCTTCCTCCGAGCTTCGAAGCATAGTCCCGCAACTCCATCGCAATTTCGATCTCAGGGGCGCTTCCACCTGCGACGACTTTGCCGTCTTCTATTGATGCCTGTACTACACGGATAGCGTCGTATACCGCCCTCTCCATCTCCTCGACGATATGATCTGCTCCGCCATGCACGACTATACTTACCACACGGGGATTTTTACAGTTTTTTATAGTGATCATTGACTAAGCCTCCTTCAAATAGCGCATGTATCGCAGCCCGATTCCACGTCCGTTGTCTCTTCAATCTCGCCTGCATAACCAAGATCGTCTGCGCTTACATCATCGAGGCTTGAGATGACACGTGCACCGGTCACTTTGGCGATCGTGTCGACATCCTCCTTCTTAACGTTCTCCACTGCCATAACGCCGTTTCTTGAGAAATGCCACTGTACAAGGTCATCAATACCTTTTTGGCAAAAAACGACGTTGGCCCCAGCTTTGATGATTTTTTCTGCTTTCTCGATAAGAACGTCGTGGTCGCGCTCCATGAAAAGCTTCATCTGCTCAGGGTCTCTAATTTTGATTTTAGCGTCGGTCTTGGTTTTTGTGAGCTCGAGCGGCTGGTCATAAACGAGGATTCGCGCGTCACATACTTTTCTCGGCATTCCTTCCGCAGCACGTTCTTTGTCTATTACGACACCTTCAATAAGTTCCGAGTCTTGCACCGAAGCGCCGACCTTCTTTTCGATTTTGATATCTTCTTCGTCGACTTTATACGTGCCGTCTGTTTTTTGCGCGACGTTTTTGACTGCCTTAACCACGAGAGCGGGCAGAATCTCCACACCCGTCTGGGTTCCCTTTCCCGTGAGCGCCGTTGTCGCGATCTTCTTTAGGAGTTCATCATCATTTATTGAGACCTCATGTGAGAGCTCCTCCACGATCTCAATGGCTCGTTCTGAGGCTAAGTTATACCCATTTTCTATCACTGTTGGATGAACGTCTTCGTCGAGCAGTTCTTCTGCGTTCCTTAACAGCTCACCAGCTAAGATGACGGCCGTCGTTGTTCCATCTCCCACT